>CAZZLX010000885.1:0-1500 GCA_964655235.1 uncultured Rhizobium sp. | reverse complement strand
AGGTCATCGTCGCCATCAACAAGGACGAGGAGGCGCCGATCTTCCAGGTCGCCGACTACGGCCTCGTCGGCGACCTCTTCAAGGTCGTGCCGGAGCTCGACGCCGAGCTCGCCAAGGGGCGCTGATCATGATCAAGACCATAGGTGTCATCGGCGCCGGCCAGATGGGCGGCGGCATCGCGCATGTCTCCGCGCTCTCGGGTTACGAGGTGCGCCTTTCGGACATCAGCGAGGACGCGCTCAAGCGCGCCGTCGACCTCATCGCCAAGAACATCGACCGCCAGGTCGCCAAGGGCAAGGCGACGGCGGCAGACAAGGACGCGGCGCTGAAGCGCATCTCGACCACCTCGGATCTCGCCAAGCTGCGCGGCTGCGACATCGTCATCGAGGCGGCGACCGAGAACGAGGACGTCAAGCGCGGCATCTTCAAGAAGCTTGTGCCGGAGCTCGGGCCCGAGACCATCATCGCGACCAACACCTCGTCGATCTCGATCACGCGCCTTGCCGCCTCGACCGACCGGCCCGGCAAGTTCATCGGCATGCACTTCATGAATCCGGTGCCGCTGATGGCGCTGGTCGAGCTGATCCGTGGCATCGCTACCGACGAGGACACCTTCAAGCAGGTCAAGGAACTGGCGATCAAGCTCGGCAAGACGCCGGCGACCGCCGAGGACTTCCCGGCCTTCATCGTCAACCGCATCCTGCTGCCGATGATCAACGAGGCCGTCTACACGCTGTACGAAGGCGTGGGCTCGGTCGAGGCGATCGATACGGCGATGCGGCTCGGCGCCAACCACCCGATGGGCCCGCTCGAGCTCGCCGACTTCATCGGCCTCGACACCTGCCTCGCGGTGATGCAGGTGCTGCACGAGGGCCTGTCGGACTCCAAGTATCGGCCGTGTCCGCTGCTGGTGAAGTATGTCGAAGCCGGCTGGCTCGGCCGCAAGACCAAGCGCGGCTTCTACGACTACTCGGGCGAGAAGCCGGTTCCGACCCGCTGAGCGGAGTTCAGCCGTCCGTCTTCTGGGCCAGGTAGAACCTGATCAGCGCCTCGGCCTCGGGACTGTCCCAGGCGGCGTCGCCCTCCATCCGCGCTACCTCGCGGCCGGCCTTGTCGACGATCAAGGTCGTCGGCAGGCCGCGCACGCCGGACGAGCGCGTGAACTTCATGTCCGGGTCGAGGTAGATGGGCAGGCGCTTGAGCGCGGTCTTTGCGTAGAAGGCCTCGACGATCTTGAGCCCGTCGCGGTCGGAAGCCACCGGCAGGATCATGAACTCTGGACCGGCGAGGTGCTCCTCCAGCCGGTCCAGGGACGGCATCTCGGCGACGCAGGGGCTGCACCAGGTCGCCCAGTAGTTGACCAGAAGCACGCGGCCCTTGAAGTCGGCAAGCTTCGCCGGTTCGCCGTCGCGGGTCTTGAAGGCGGCCTCCGGCGCTGGTCGCGGGCTCGGATGCACGGTAAACTTCCTCACCTGGCCCGCGAGCGGCGGCCGTCCGTCG
>CAZZLX010000884.1:0-1500 GCA_964655235.1 uncultured Rhizobium sp. | reverse complement strand
CGGGTCGAGATCGCCTTCCGCTGAGCCTTCCCGGGCATAGCTGAAAGGAGCGGGCCGCCGGATCTTCCGGCGGCCCGTTTCCGTTGGAGGAAGCCGATCCACATGCCGCCACATTTCGGGTATCGGATGCGTCGCATGATCCACATCATCCGTCACCTTCCCGTCTTCTGCCTCGCGATCTTCCTGGCCGACGCCGGCACCGCCTCCGCGCAAGGCATTCCCGGCAACCCGATCAGCCGGACTCTCCAGTGGCCCGACATCATGGCCGGCGCCGACATCAGGGCAGCCTGCGGCCCCGGCGCGCCCGAGCGTTGGCGCTTCGTCTACAACGCCATCTATTCCGAGCAGGTGCGCAGCTACGACATCGTCGGCGGCACGGTCGAGACGCGCGTCTTCGAACGGCTCGGCATCGGCTACATGACCACCTTCAGCCTAGCCGAGTTCATCCATGGCGCGGTCAGCGCCGTACCGATCGCACCGGAGGACCTAAGGCGGCTGGTCGCCGTCTGGGAAGCCGACCTGCCAAAGGCGGTAAAGCCGGTCGGCCACCTCCGCGCCGACCGCTTCTTCTGGACATCCGCCGGCTGCCGCTACGGGCGCTTCGTAGTCGCCGCCTTCAACTATCCGCCCGACGGCTCGACACCGTTCAACTTCCCGCTCGAGCTCGCGCGCTTCGACCGCAGCGGCAAGCCCGGCAATCCGCCGCGCCCGATGCCGGATGTCGGCGCGTTGGCCGGCTACATTCCGAGCCGGCACAACAGCGCCGACCGCGACATGCAGCGCTTCCTGCTGCGCGTCACCGAAGACGGCATCACGTTCGGCTACTGAGCCCATGACCTGCATCGACGTCGACTGGGGCGAGCTGGGTCTCGCCCGGCTGCTCACGTGGTGCGATGCCGTCGCCATCGTCGACGTGCTGTCGTTCTCAACCTGCGTCACGGTGGCCGCCGACCGCGACATCGCGCTCTACCCGGTTCCGACCGGCGAGAGCGGCGAGGCTTTGGCCACGCGCCTCGGCGCCCGGCTCGCCAAGCGCCGCGTCGAGGCGGGCCCGACCGACGTCAGCCTCTCCCCGATCAGCCTGATGAACGTGCCGGAGGGTTCGACGATCGTGTTGCCGTCGCCGAACGGGTCGGCGCTGTCGGCCATCGCGTCGCGCGTGCCAAGGGTGGCGACCTTCGCCGGCTGCCCCCGCAACCGCCGCGCGGTGGCGAAGGCGCTCTCGGCTTTCCCACGGATCGGTGTTCTCGCCGCCGGCGAGCGCTGGCCCGACCACAGCCTCAGGCCCGCGATCGAGGACTGGCTCGGCGTCGGTGCAATCGTCGACGAGATCTTGGGTACGCTGTCGCCCGAAGCCGAGTTCGCCCGCACCTCCTGGCGCGCCGCACAGGCCGACCTCATGCGCCTGCTGCACGGGAGCCAGTCGGGCCAGGAGCTCGCCCAGGAGAACCACATCCGCGACGTCGACGTCGCCGCCGAGCTCGACGGCTCCGACAGGGC
>CAZZLX010000883.1:0-1512 GCA_964655235.1 uncultured Rhizobium sp. | reverse complement strand
CGATGATCGGGTGATTGGCATCAACAGCTTCTCGAAGAACTGGTCGATGACCGGGTGGCGCCTCGGCTGGCTGGTGGCGCCGACCGACGTCACCGACGACCTCGCCAAGCTGACCGAGTTCAACACGGCCTCGGCCGCGAGCTTCGTGCAGTGGGCCGGCATCACCGCGATCAAGGACGGCGAGCCCTTCGTCGCCAAGCAGGTCGAGCGGCTCCGCCGCGGCCGCGACCTCGTGCACCAGCGTCTCGCCGCCAACCCGCGCATCCGGATCTCGAAGCCCGAGGGCGCGCTCTATGCGTTCTTCGCGGTCGACGGCATGAAGGACAGCCTTGCCTTCGCGACGCGCCTCGCGGGCGAGCACAAGGTCGGCCTCGCGCCTGGGATCGCCTTCGGCCCCGGCGGCGAGGGCCATCTGCGCCTCTGCTTCGCCAGCGAGGCCGAGACGCTGAGCCGTGCGCTCGACCGGCTGGAGCACGCGCTTGGCCGTTGAGCCGACGCAGGCGTCCATCCGCGCGGGCTACGTCTACGGGATTGCCGCCTTCGTCGTCTGGGGCGTCTTCCCGATCTATTTCAAGTGGCTCGGCCATGTTCCGGCGCTTGAGCTCACCGCGCACCGCATCGTCTGGTCGGTGCCTTTCCTCGCCGGGCTCGCCGCCGTCGGCGGCCAGTGGCGGAGCTTCGGAGGCCTTCTGACGCCGAAGCGGCTGCTGGTCTTTGTCGCCTCCGCGGTCGCGGTCAGCGCCACTTGGTTCATCTACATCTGGGCGATCGCGGTTGACCGCCTGCTCGAGGCCAGCCTCGGCTACTACATCACGCCGCTGATGCTGGCGCTCTTCGGCGTCATGTTCCTCAAGGAACGTCCAACCCGGCGGCAGTGGATCGCAATCGGCCTTGCCGCGGTCGGCGTCGGCATCCTGGTCTTCCGCTTCGGCGCCATCCCGTGGGTCGCCCTCGGTCTCGCCGTCGCGCAGCCGGCCTACACGCTGATCCGAAAGCTCGCGCCGGCCGATCCCGTCTCGGGCCTGCTGCTCGAGACGCTGCTGCTGACCCCGTTCATGCTGGCGCTGCTGGTCTGGCTCGGGCCGGAAAGCGCGACCGCGCAGGCCGACCTCCCGACCTGGGCGTTGCTGTCGGTGTCGGGCGTGGTCACTGCGATCCCTCTCATCTGGTTCATCGCTTCGGCGCGCCGGCTGCCGCTGGTCGTCGTCGGACTGCTTCAGTTCATCTCGCCGTCGCTGAACTTCCTGCTTGCGGTCGGGCTCTTCGGCGAGGCGTTCACGACCACGCACATGATCGCCTTCGGCTTCATCTGGGTCGCGCTGGCGCTCCACACGATCGAGAGCGCGCGGCGAAAGCCCGCCTAGAAGGCCGGCATCACGTCGCCGACGTGGGTCCCGGCCCAGTTCTTCAGCGGCTGCACGAGCTTGTCCTCCAGTGCCGAGATCTGCGCCTCGGTCAGCGCGCCGTGCTGTCGCAGCGCCTTGCCGAGCGCGATCTGCGAAGCGCGTCCGG
>CAZZLX010000882.1:0-1516 GCA_964655235.1 uncultured Rhizobium sp. | reverse complement strand
CGATCATGATGCCGGCACCGACCGAGTATTCGGTGGCGCGCGTGACCTCGCCGTCCTCGACCATCGAGGCCTTGGCCGTGGTGCCGCCCATGTCGAAGGTCAGGATCTTCTCGAGCCCCTTGGCGCGAGCGAGCGCTTGGGCACCGACGACGCCTCCCGCCGGACCGGACTCGATGATGTTCATCGGCCGCTCGGCCGCCGCCTTGTCGGTGGTGAGGCCGCCGTTCGACTGCATCAGCAACAGCCGCGCCGGAATGCCCGCGCCGTCCAAACCTTTGCGGAGCGCGCGCAGGTAGCTGGAGACGATCGGCATCACATAGGCGTTCACGACGACCGTCGAGGTGCGCTCGTATTCCTTGATCTCCGGCAGGACCTCGTAGGAGACCGAAAGCGGCATGCCGGGTGCCTTGCGGCGGATGATCTCGGCGATCGCGAGCTCATGCACCGGGTTGGTAAAGGAGTTGAGGAGGCAGACGGCGATGGCCTCGACCTTCTCCGCCAGCAGCGTGTCGACCGCGCGTTCGGCGTCGGCCAGGTCCAAAGGACGCTCGACCTTGCCATGGGCATCGATGCGCTCGTCGACGACCTGCCGGAGATAGCGCTCGACCAGCGGTGGCGGCTTGGTCCAGGTGAGGTCGTAGAGCCTGGGCATCCGGAGGGTACGGATCTCCAGGATGTCGCGGAAGCCCTTGGTGGTGATCAGCCCGGTGCGGGCACCCTTGTGCTCGAGGATCGCGTTGGAGGCGACCGTGGTGCCATGACGGATCTCCTCCAGCACCTTGCCGTCGAGGCCGGTCTCGCGGAACAGCTGGGTCAGGCCTTCGACGATCGCCGCGGCATAGTTACCGACGCTCGAAGAGATCTTGGCCGTATGGATCGTACCGTCCCTGCCGAGGAGCACGATGTCGGTGAAGGTGCCGCCTATATCGACGCCGACGCGATAGGTAATCACGCGCTGCGCCTCGCTTCGGTCACGGGATCCTGCCACTGCACCTTCGGCACCTCACGCCAGGCGCGCGCCTCGCGGATGGCCGCACGGCGGGCCTCGGTCGCTTTGGCGTCGACGGTCCAGGCCGCGATGTCGACCACCACGCCGTAATCCGCTTCGGCCTTGGCGGCGGACAGGAACTCGTTTCGCACGTCGCTCAGTACGGCCGCCGGATCGCGCTCCAGCGGGTCGCCCCAGCCGCCGCCGCCGGCGACGACGTGGCGATATACGTCGCCTTTGCGGATCGTCATCGTCAGCTTTCCTGGCAGCAGGCGGTTGGCGCCCTCGGGATCCATGAAGTTGCCGGATGGCGCGCCGGGGCTGCCGCCGTAGAGGCCGAAGGGGCGATGATCGCGGCGGTCCGAGCGGACCTGCAGCGTCCCCTCGGTCTCGAGGAAGCGGTAGTCGCGGCGGAACGGCACGCCGCCCCGGTGCTTGCCGGCGCCGGCATGGTCCTGGACGAACTCATAGGCCAGCAGCTGGATCGGATTCTCGGCCTCGGTGATCTCGACCGACTGGGACGCCATG
>CAZZLX010000881.1:0-1516 GCA_964655235.1 uncultured Rhizobium sp. | reverse complement strand
CGACTGCGGCGGCCCGTATCCGGGCGACCCGCGCAAGTCGACCTTCACCAAGCTCCGCCGCCCGATCTGGCCGCTGGACGAGGACGCCAAGGCGGAGATGTTCCAGTAGGAGGCGCGGTGCGATGAGCGGGCTCACCATCTGGACCTTGGATTGGGTGCCCGAAGGCCCTCGCGGCTTCGTGCGCGACCTGAGGCTGAGATGGGCATGCGAGGAAGCCGGCATGCCTTACACGGTCCGCACGGTTCCGTTCGAGGATCGCGAGACCAATCATCTCGACCGTCAGCCTTTCGGCCAGGTCCCGTACCTGAGCGACGGAGACCTGGAGATATTCGAAAGCGGCGCCGGGCTGCTGCACCTGGCCCGCAAAAGCGACAGGCTCATGCCGCGCGATGCGACCGGGGAAGCGCAGACCCTGCAATGGACGATCGCGGCGCTCAACTCGATCGAGATGGTCTCGGTGCCGTGGTGGTTCATTGAGATGTCCGGCAACGACAAGAACGGCCTCGCCGACTGGCTGGCCAAGCGTCTCGGCCAGCTCGAGAACGTGCTGAGCGAGCGGGAATGGCTTGCGGCGGACCGGTTCACCGTCGCGGACCTCTTGATGGCGGACGTTCTACGCGTTTCGAAGGTCCGCGCCTTCGGCGACCGGCCGGCGAGTGAGGCCTATGTCCGGCGCGTGACGGACCGACCCGCGTTCAAGAAGGCCCGCGCCGACCAGATCGCCCACTTCAAGGCCGCGGACGAGAAGAGGCGATAGCGTTCTAGGGCGTCTGCCTGAACCGCTCGTCGACCTCGACCTGGTAGGCCGTCACCAGCGCGTTGGTCTCGTTGGCCATGCCGATCACGCCGATCAGCTCGCCGAGCATCGCCTCGGTCATGCCCTTGGCGCGGGCGGCGGCGGTGTGCGAGGCGATGCAGTATTCGCAGCCGTTGGTGATGCTGACGGCGAGGTAGATCATCTCCTTGGTCACCGGATCGAGCGTGCCGCCGGGGGCCATCACCTGCTTCAGGCTCTCCCAGGTTCGCTTCAAGGTCGGCGGGTGGTGCGCCAGCACCTTCCAGAAGTCGTTGATCCAGTCGGTCTTGCGGGTCGCCATGATGTCGTCGAAGACGGCTTTCACTTCCGGGCTCGCGTCTTCCGGCTGGATCGGACGGGCAATCGGCATATGCCAAGTCTCCTGCTAGGGTGCGCGTCACTTTAGACCTGGAGCCTCAAATGGCGACACCGATGACCTTCGCCGATGCCATGGCGGCCCTGCCGCTGGTCGCGATCCTCCGCGGCGTGAAGCCGGAGGAGGCGGTGGCGATCGGCGAGGCGCTGGTGGCCGAGGGCTTCCGGCTGATCGAGGTGCCTCTCAACTCGCCGCAGCCCTTCGGCTCCATCCGCCTGATGGCGAAGGCGTTGGCGGGGCGGGCGGTGGTCGGCGCCGGAACGGTGCTGAAGACATCCGACGTCGACGGTGTCGCCCAGGCGGGCGGCACGCTGATCGTGAGGCCGCACACCGACGCCGAAGT
>CAZZLX010000880.1:0-1520 GCA_964655235.1 uncultured Rhizobium sp. | reverse complement strand
CCCGCGATGGCCTTGGGCGCCGCCCGCGCCATCGGGCGCTCGATCGAGGACGTCGAGGCCTGGCCGCGCCGCATCGAGGCGGTGACCCGCGACGAGGTGATCGCCGCGTCACGCGCGGTGATCAGGCCCGAGGCCTCGGTGACGTCGATCCTGCTGCCGAAGCCGACGAGCTGAGGAGAACGACCATGCGCTTCATCCTGGTTCTCCTCTCGGCCATCTTCACGCTGCCGGCGGCGGCGATGGACGTGCAGGAGGTCAAGAGCACCTCCGGACTCGTCGCGTGGTTCGTCCGCGACACCTCGATCCCGGTCGTCGCGGTCGAGATCTCGATCGGCGGCGGCTCGGTCGCCGATCCCGCCGGCAAAGAAGGCCTCGCGGTCCTGGCGACCGACCTGCTGACCGAAGGGGCCGGCCCCTACGACGCGCAGGCCTTTGCCGCCAAGCTCGAGGACGCCTCGATCAGCCTCGATCTCAACGCCGGGAACGACTTCATCCGCGGCGGCTTCCGTGCGCCGTCTGCCAATGCCGCCGAGGCGTTCCGGCTGCTGGGCCTGGCGCTCGCCGAACCGCGCTTCGCCGCGGCCGACATCGATCGCGTTCGCCAGCAACACATGAGCGGCTTGAGCCGCGAGGAGCGCGATCCGCGCACGCTGGCGAGCCGCGCCTGGTATTCGGCTGCGTATCCCGAGCACCCCTACGGCCGCTCGAGTAAGGGCACGGCCGCCTCGCTCGCCGCAGTCACGCGCGACGACATGGTCGCTTTCGCCAAGGCCCGCCTCGCCCGCGACAACATCAGGATCGGCGTGGTCGGCGACATCGATGCCGCGACCGTCGCCAAGCTGCTGGACGACACGTTCGGCGCGCTGCCGGCGAAAGCCGCCCCGGCCGAGGCCAAGTCGGTGCCGCCGGCGGCAACCGGCGACGTGTTCGTGATCGAGCGGCCGGTGCCACAGTCGGTGGTGCTGTTCGGCCAGCCCGGCATCGCGCGCAGCGATCCCGACTTCATGGCGGCCTACCTCCTGAACCAGATCATCGGCGGTGGCGGCTTCGGCTCGCGGCTGATGGACGAGATCCGCGAGGCCCGCGGCCTGACCTACGGCATCTATACCTACCTCTCGACGCCGAAGCGCTCGGGCCTCTGGATGGGATCGGTTTCGGCCGACAACACCAAGGTCGCCGAGGTGATCCGCCTGGTGCGCGAGATGTGGCAGAAGCTCAAGGATGAGGGCGTGACGGCGGAAGAGCTCGACAACGCCAAGCGCTACATGACCGGTTCCTACGCCCGCGGCTTCGCGACCTCGCGCGGCATCGCTGGCCAGCTCGTCGGCTGGCAGGAGGAGAACATGGGCATGGACTACGCCCAGCGGCGGAACGCGCTGATCGACGCGGTGACGCTGGCAGACATCAATCGCGTGGCGAAGCGGCTGGTCGAGCCCGACAAGCTCATGTTCTCGATCGTCGGCAAGCCCCAGGGCGTGACGCCGACCAAGCCGACGCCGGCGCGCGGATAGAGATGGCGA
>CAZZLX010000879.1:0-1524 GCA_964655235.1 uncultured Rhizobium sp. | reverse complement strand
CGCCCTTCGGGATCTTGCCGCCGAGGCGCTGGAACTTCTGCGGGTCCTTCAGGAAGTCGACGATCTCCTCGAGCTCGATCTTGGCTTCCTCGATGCCGGCGACGTCATCGAAGGTGACGCGGCCGACCTTCTCGGTCAGCAGGCGCGCGCGCGACTTGCCGAAGCCCATCGCCTTGCCGCCGCCCGACTGCATCTGGCGCATGAAGAAGATCCAGACGCCGATGAACAGCAGCATCGGGAACCAGGAGATCAGCACGCCGAGCAGGCCCGACATGTTGTCTTCCATAGGGGCCGCGATGATGCGGACGTTCTTCTCGGTCAGCCGGCTGACCAGCTGCGGGTCCTGCGGCGCGTAGGTCTGGAAGCCGCGCCCGTCGGAGAAGTGGCCGGAGATGTTCGGGCCCTGGATGGTGACGTCGGCAACCGCGCCCTTCTCGACCTCGTGCAGGAAGTCGGAGAAGGCGAGGCTCGACTGCGGCCCGCGGGTGGAGGAGTTCTGGAAGAGATTGAAAAGGGCGACCAGGAGGACGCCGATGATGATCCAGAGCGCCAGGTTGCGACCGAAATTATTCACGGGACTCCAAGACCTCGCGGAGAAACTTTGACCCTATCACATCCCGGGTGCCGTCGTCAGGCAACCGCGAATTCGGCTCTGGCGAGCCCCTGGCGGGGGAAAGTCCAGGAAGTTGCGTCCTTTAGCCATGGTTCGGCGCCGGGGCGCACCCATCGGAAATGGGGGATGGCAATCACCCCGTCAAGGTCATGGACGGCGGGCAGGGAAGGGAGTGCTGGAGAGGGAATATGTCCAGCATCGGCAGGGGGTAAGCCGATACCGAGCGGGCCCAGCCGGAGATCACGATCCGGCGCGCCGGCCTTGATGTTCACGAGGAAGCGGTCCCAGGTGGCGCTGCCGTTGGCGAAGGGGACGCACGGGGGCAGCGACGCCGGCTCGCGTACGACCAGCCAGCACCCTCGACGATGAAAAATACGGCAGCCTCCCAGTGTGCGCGCCCGTGCACTCCCCTCCCTGAGATGTGACAGGAGCCGGTCCAGCTGCACTCCGCGCGGGGCATAGTGGAGGTTGCCGACGGTGACGATCGTTCGTGCGAGGGCCGCCCGCGCGACATCGTTCGGCTCCCCGAAGAGCGACGACGCGATCGAAGCCCATCCGGCGTCCTCGAGCCTGACGTGCCGGGCCAAGGCGCCGGCGATGCGTCGCTCTCGGCTGACGCGGGCGACACCGCTCTCGCGGGCATCTGCGGCAAGGGAGACCTCGGTCCCCTCGTCGGCGATGCGGCGTCGGAGCCGCCCCCGTGCATGCCGCTCGTCGCGGTTGGTCGGATCCTCGATCCACGTCTGGCCGATCGAGGCGAGGTAGTCGGTTAGAGCCGCCTTGGGCTCTGCGAGCAATGGACGCAGGATGCGTCCCCAAGGCATCGGCGTCTCGGCCCCGATCCCGGCGAGACCCTGCGGACCGCTCTGATCCTCGCGACGCAGCGCCACGGTCTCCGCCTGGTCGCCGCG
>CAZZLX010000878.1:0-1528 GCA_964655235.1 uncultured Rhizobium sp. | reverse complement strand
GAGCTTCACCAAGAGCCCGGACGGGCTCGTCTGGACCTTCACGCTGCGCAAGGGCATGACCTTCCATGACGGATCGCCGGTGACGGCGAAGGACGCCGTCGCCTCGCTGAACCGCTGGTCGAAGCGTCGGGTCGAGGGTACGGCGATGATGGAACGGGCCGCGTCCCTCGTCGCCAAGGACGACCTCACCTTCGTGCTCACGCTGAAGGAGCCGTTCGCGCCGGTGCTGCAGACGCTTTCCAACCCCATTCTCGCGACCTTCGTCCTGCGCGAGAAGGATGCCTCGGCCGACGCCTTCCAGCAGCAGAGCTTCGACCAGGTGATCGGTTCCGGCCCGTTCGTCTTCGCCAAGGACGAATGGGTTCCCGGCGCCAAAGTCGTCTACAAGAAGTTCGCCGGCTACAAGTCGCGTCCGGAGCCTTCGGATGCATTGACCGGCGGCAAGGTGGTGAAGGTCGACCGGGTCGAGTGGACCTACCTGCCGGACTCCGCCACCGCGGCGCAGGCGCTGGTCCGCGGCGAGATCGACATCCTCGAGCAGCCGCAGGCCGATCTCGTGCCGATGCTGAAGAAGGACAAGAACATCACAGTCGCAGTCATGGACGACATGGGCTGGCAAGCGGTCGCGCGCCCGAACGCCCTGCATCCGCCCTTCGACAACCCGAAGGCCCGGCAGGCGCTTGCGCTGCTGGTCGACCAGACCTCGTATCTCCAGGCGTCGGTCGCCGAGGATTATCGGAAGCCCTGTCTCGCCATCCTCTTCTGCGGCGGGCCGTTCGAGACCCTCATCGGCACCGAGCCGTTCCGGCAACGAAATGTCGACAAGGCCAAGCAGCTGCTTAAGGAAGCGGGCTACAACGGGGAGCCCGTGGTGCTGATGGGCCCGACGGACATCGCGATGCTGAACGCCAACGCGGTGATCACGGCGCAGAACCTCCGCGATGCGGGCGTCAACGTCGACCTGCAGATGATGGACTGGGGCACGCTGTCGACGCGCCAGCAGAAGAAGGACAAGCCCGGCGCCGGATCACCGGGCTGGAACATGTACTTCACTTCGGCGCCCGGGACGATGTGGCACACGCCGCTCACCAACTTCGCGCTGGCGACGCCTTGCGACGGCAAGAACTGGAACGGATGGACCTGCGACGAGGAGCTTGAAAAGATCCGCGTCAGCTTCCTGACCGCGCCGACGCCGGAAGCGCAGAAGCAGGTGGCCGAGCGCTTGCAGGCGCGGTTCTACGAGGTGGTGCCCTTCGTCTCACTCGGGCAGTACGTGACGCCGAAGGCGTGGCGGAACAACATCACCAACGTCGTCAACTCGCGCGAGCTCGTGATGTGGGGCCTCGAGAAGAAGTAGGCGTTCATACAAAAGCGGCCGCCGGCACCAGCCGGCGGCTGCCTTCTTTCAGGCGGCGTCGGTTCGTCGCCTGCGGGCCATGTGCGTCCGTCGCGGAGCCGGCGGCTTCCGGCCGAACTGCCGCCGCATCTCGTCCTTGGCGGCCTTCAAAGTCCGGGCGCGCTCGGCGCT
>CAZZLX010000877.1:0-1532 GCA_964655235.1 uncultured Rhizobium sp. | reverse complement strand
CCCAGAAGCCGGAGCGATCGACATCGACCGCCCTCTCTTTCGGATCAGAAAGCGTCACCTTGGCTCATAATGAAAAATGGATCAAAGCCGACGCTTCATGGTCGCCAGGCGACCTCGGTCCAATCACTTCCTACGTTCGATTCCGACATGCGGTCGTCGCATTTGGCTGATTTCCGGCGACGTCCTGCCGTAGGATCGCCGCGGAAAGTTTCCAGTCGGAACGGGGGGCCGATCCGGGCGATGGCGCGGCTGATCGCACAAAGGCTGTTCAACTCGCTGATCTCGATCGCGCTGGTCTCGATCGCGCTCTTCCTTATCTTCGAGATGTCGCCTGAGACCGTGGCCGCCGACGCGCTCGGCCAGTATTCGACGCGCGAGCAGCGCGACCTCTGGCTGGCCGCCAACGGCTATCTCGAGCCGATGCATGTGCGCTTCCTCGACTGGGTGCGCCGCTGCCTCACCGGCGAGTTCGGCCAGTCGCGGCTCTACAACCGCCCGGTCTCGGATGTGCTCGGCCCCCGCCTCTGGGCCTCGGCGATGCTCGCCATGCTTTTCTTCTCCTTCCTGATCCCGCTCTCGCTAGGCCTCGGCATCGCCGCCGGCATGCGCGAAGGCTCGGCGCTCGACCGCGGCATCTCCCTCGCCTCGATCCTCACCACCTCGGTGCCGCCCTTCGCCAGCGCCGTGCTGCTGACCGCGATCTTCGTCTTCTGGCTCGGCATCCTCCCGGGCACGTCGAGCATGGTCGACGGCTTCCGCTGGAAGGAGCTGATCCTGCCGGCGGCCGTGCTGCTGCTCTACGATTTCGGCTATCTCGCGCGCATCACCCGCGCCTCCATGGCCGACGTGATGCAGACCGCCTACATCCGCACCGCCGCGCTCAAGGGCCTGCCGGACTGGTGGATCATCCTGCGCCATGCGCTGCGCAACGCGCTGATCCCGCCCTTCACCGTGATCATGCTGCAGATCAACTGGCTGATCGGCGGCGTCGTCGTGGTCGAGTTCTTCTTCGCCTATAAGGGCTTCGGCTCGCTGATCCTGGAGGCCTCGCTGACCCAGGACCTGTTCCTGCTGCAGGCCTGCACCGCGGTCTCGGTGCTGATCGCGGTCGGCACGCAGACGCTGGCCGATATCGGCTACGGCCTGCTCAATCCCCGCATCCGCGTGGCAGCCGTCAAATGAGCGACGCCACCGCCACGCAGACCAAACCGACGCTGCGCTCGCTGCTCGCCGAGAGCCCGATCCTCATCGCCGGCCTCTCCATCCTGGGCTTCTGGCTGCTGGTCGCGATCTTCGCGCCCTTCATCGCGCCCTTCGGGCCGAACGAGAACATGATCCCGATGGCGATGCCGGGCACGCGGCTCCCCGACGGGCGTATCCTTCTCCTCGGCGCCGACCATCTCGGCCGTGACGTCCTCTCGCGCATCATCTTTGGCGGCCGCACGGTGCTGACCTACGCGCCGCTGGCGACGCTCTGCGCCTATTCGGTCGGCGTCACTCTCGGCCTGCTCGCCGGATACAAGGGCGGCTGG
>CAZZLX010000876.1:0-1537 GCA_964655235.1 uncultured Rhizobium sp. | reverse complement strand
CGACCTTCGCCATCGCCACGGTCTCGAAGACCTTGGCGACCGGCGGCATCGGCCCCTTGGGCATGCCGGGCAGCGTCGCCCAGCGCGTCAGCAGCTCTTTCGATCCGCCCCAGCCCGGCACGAGGCCGACGCCGCATTCGACGAGGCCGATATAGCTCTCGGCATGCGCCTGCACGGCCGAGCAATGCAGCAGCACTTCGCAGCCGCCGCCGAGCGCCATGCCCGCCGGCGCGCCGACGCTGGGAAACGGCGCGTATTTGAGCGCCTTGAACGTCTTCTGACCCTGGTCGACGAGCTGGTCGATCGCAGGCCAGAGCGCGACGTTGGCGGCGAACAGCGCCAGGCCGAGGTTCGCACCGACCGAGAAGTTGTCGGCGTCGTTGTGGATCACGAGGGCCTTGTAGCTCTTCGCTACCGTATCGATCGCCTTCTTCACCATGCCGAGTACCTCGGCGTCGAAGGCGTTCATCTTGGTGTGGAACTCGAGGCACGCGACGCCGTCGCCGAGATCCCAGAGGCTCGCCGCCTTGTTGCCGACGATCGGCTGCTTGCTGCGCTTGACGTCGGCGAGCAGCAGCACGCCGGGCCGGCGCTGGATCGCATGATATGCGCCGTCGGTGCCGAGATATTCGACCGTGGCGCCTTCCGCGCGATAGAAGCCCCCGGCGCCGGCCGCGGTGGCGAGAAGCGCGGGAACGGTCTTGCCTTCGGCCGCGAGCTTGTCGGCGAACCACTTGGCGCCGAGCTGGTCGATCATCTCGAATGGTCCGCGCTTCCACGCGTATCCCAGGCGCATCGCTTCGTCGACGGCGGTCACCTGGTCGGCGATGTCCGGCACCAGCGACGCGGCATACGAGAGCGTGTCGCGCATCACGGCCCAAGCGTATCGGCCGCCCTTGTCCGGATGTTCGGCGAGGACCTTGAGACCCTTGCGCGCGGACTCGACGGAGTCCAAGCGCGGCTTGGCGGCGACATTATACTCGCCGGTCTTGAGGTCGATGGCTTCCTTGACGCGGCTGCCGTCGGCGCTCTTGGCAAGGCGGTAGAACCCACCCTTGCCTTTGCGGCCGGTGTAACCGTCGGCGATCATCTTCTCGAACAGCGCCTGCGGCCGGTAGATGCGGCGGTAGTCGTCGCCCTCGGGCAGGGTCGCGAGCAGGCTCTTCGACACATGCGGCATCAGGTCGAGGCCGACGAGATCGAGCAGGCCGAAGATGCCGGTCTTCGGAATGCCCATCGGACGGCCGGCGACTGCATCCGCCTCCTCGACCGTGAGGCCGAGGTCGATCGCGTGGTTGATCGCCGCCTGGGTCCAGTAGGTGCCGATGCGGTTGGCGATGAAGCCGGGCGTGTCCCTGCAGTCGACGACGCCCTTGCCGAGCGCGTAGTCGCAGAAGTCGCGGATGATCTCGACCGCCTTCGGCTTCGTCGCCGGGCCGGCGACGATCTCGAGCAGCCGCATGTAGCGTGGCGGGTTGAAGAAGTGGGTGATCAGGAAATCCTTGGCGAAGGACTTCGGCAGGCCCTTGGTCAGGTG
>CAZZLX010000875.1:0-1539 GCA_964655235.1 uncultured Rhizobium sp. | reverse complement strand
CCGGACGCTCTCCAAGCACGAGACGCTGTTGCGCTGGGCCCGTGTGCTTTCCAAAGTGCCCGCCGGCAAGGTCATCGTCTGCCAGCCCAACACCTATGCGATCGCCCTGATGGGCGAGCTCTCCGCCCGCGCCCTGATGGTCAAGAATACGCGCGGCTACGTCGTCGACGGCGCCTGCCGCGACACCGATTTCATCCTGGAGATGGGCTTCCCCGTCTTCTGCACGCACAACACGCCGGCCGACATCGTCGAGACCTGGACGCCCGACGAGCACATGTTCGGCGAGCCGGTCACGATCGGCTCGGTGACGATCCGTTCCGGCGACCACCTGCTGGGCGACCGCGACGGCGTCGTCGTGCTGCCGGAGGAGATGGCCGCGGATGCCGTGGCCGAGACCGAGCGCGTCATCTCGACCGAGAGCGACATGCGGAAGTCGATCCTGGCCGGCATGGATCCCGAGAAGGCCTATCTCAAATACGGCAAGTTCTGACCATGACCCTCGACATCGCAAACACGCTTCCCGTCGACTGGACCAAGGCCACGCTGGTCGGCCGCGCCTGGGTGCCGTCCGTCGACGGCCCCTCGGTGATCAAGGTGACGCCGGACGGCGTCTTCGACATTACCAAGGCCGCGCCGACCATGGCGGACCTCTGCAACGGCGACGATCCGACCGCGACGGCCAAGGCGGCCGCGGGGCCCCGCCTCGGCAGCATCGAGGATCTGCTCGCCAACACCGAGGCCGGCTCGATCGACACGAAGAAACCCTATCTGCTGGCGCCGGTCGACCTGCAGGCGGTGAAGGCCTGCGGCGTCACCTTCGTCACCAGCATGCTGGAGCGGCTGGTCGAGGAGCAGGCCAAGGGCGACCCGTCGAAAGGCGACGCGATCCGCGCCGAGATCCAGAAGGAGATCGGCACCAGCCTGAAGGCGCTGAAGCCTGGATCCGACGAGGCGATGCGGCTCAAGGAGCTTCTGATCAAGCGCGGACGCTGGTCGATGTACCTGGAGGTCGGCATCGGCCCCGACGCCGAAGTCTTCACCAAGTGCCCGCCGATGGCATCGGTCGGTACCGGCGCCGAGATCGGCATTCATCCGATCTCCACCTGGAACAACCCCGAGCCCGAGATCGTCATGATCGTCAGCGGCCAGGGGAAGATCGTCGGTGCCAGCCTCGGCAACGACGTCAACCTGCGCGACGTCGAGGGCCGCTCCGGCCTCCTGCTGGGCAAGGCCAAGGACCAGAACGCCTCCAGCGCGATCGGCCCCTTCATCCGCCTTTTCGACGACGGCTACACGCTGGACGATCTCCGCAACACGGTGGTCGAGCTCCGCGTCGACGGCCCCGACCAGTTCGTGCTGGAGGGCGCCTCCTCGGTCGCCGAGATCAGCCGCGACCTGACCGACTTGGTCTCCCAGACCATCGGCAAGCACCACCAATACCCGGACGGAGTCTGCCTCTACTCCGGCACCATGTTCGCACCGATCAAGGACCGCTCGAAGCCGGGCCTCGGCTTTACGCATGAGTTGGGCGACATCGTC
>CAZZLX010000874.1:0-1541 GCA_964655235.1 uncultured Rhizobium sp. | reverse complement strand
TCGAGCATGACATGGGCGTCGTGATGGACATCTCCGATCGCGTCGTCGTGCTCGACTACGGCCGCAAGATCGCCGACGGGACGCCCGAGCCGGTCAAGGGCGACCGCAACGTCATCGACGCCTATCTCGGCGTCGGGCACTGAGCGCGCGCCGATGCTCTACAGCATCCTCATCGATCCCTTCGTGCAGATGGCCGAGCTGCCCGACCTGCTGGTCCAGGTGCTCTGGGAAGGGATGGTCGCGGGCGTCCTGTACGCACTGATCGCGCTCGGCTTCGTGCTGATCTTCAAGGCATCGGGCGTTTTCAACTTCGCCCAGGGCATCATGGTCGTGTTCGCCGCGCTGACCCTGGTCGGCCTCAACGAGGCCGGTGTCCCGGCCCTGCTCGCGCTGGTGCTGACGGTCGCCGTCATGTACGCGCTGGCCTGGAGCATCGAGCGTGTGGTGCTGAGGCCGCTGGTGAACCAGCCGGACATAATCCTCTTCATGGCCACCTTCGGCATCACCTACCTGATCATCGGGCTCGGCGAGTTCATCTTCGGCGGGCGGCCGAAGACGATGATCACGGATCAGCTCTTCCTGCCGCGCGGCGCCATCGACGTGGCGATGCTGGGCGGCCGCGTCACGTTCCAGAAGCTCGACATCGCCGCCGCCGTGATCGCCGGGCTCATGGTCGCGGCGCTCGCGGTGTTCTTCCAGTCGACGCGTGTCGGGCGCGCGCTCCGGGCGGTCGCCGACAGCCACAAGGCGGCGCTCTCGGTCGGCATCTCGCTGAACCAGATCTGGGTCATCGTCTGGTTCACCGCCGGCCTGGTTGCGCTGGTCACCGGCATCATGTGGGGCGCGAGGTCGGACGTCTCCTTCGGCCTGCAGATCATCGCCCTCAAGGCGCTGCCCGTGCTGATCCTCGGCGGGTTCACGTCGGTGCCGGGCGCGATCGTCGGCGGGCTGATCATCGGCATTGGCGAGAAGATCGGCGAGTTCTACTGGGGGCCCCTTGTCGGCGGCGGCATCGAGAGCTGGCTCGCCTACCTGATCGCGCTCGTGTTCCTGCTGTTCAGGCCGCAGGGGCTGTTCGGCGACAAGATCATCGAGCGGATCTGAGGGAAACGCGCACGTGCTCTACCGCGAAGCCGGACAGTTCAAGACCCGCTACGAAGCCGACATGGCGGTCTTCCCGATCCGCCAGGACGTGATCGGCATCGCCCTGATCGTCGCCGCCGCCTATGCCCTGCCCCCCTTCCTCGGGCACTTCGCCGTCGGGACGGTGCTGATTCCGTTCCTCGTGTTCTCGCTCGCGGCGATCGGGCTCAACCTCCTGACCGGATACACCGGGCTGCTTTCGCTCGGCACCGGGGCGTTCATGGGCGTCGGCGCCTATGCCTGCTACAAGCTGACGACGATCTTCCCGGACGTGAACATCCTGATCTGGGTGCTGGTCTCGGGGTTCTTCTCCGCCGCCATCGGCGTGGTCTTCGGCCTGCCGAGCCTGCGCATCAAGGGCTTCTATCTCGCGGTCGCCACGCTGGCGGCGCAGTTCT
>CAZZLX010000873.1:0-1544 GCA_964655235.1 uncultured Rhizobium sp. | reverse complement strand
CGTTGAAAGCCACCGAAGCATAGGTCGTCGTGTACGCACCGGCCGCGCGGACCTCGAGCTTGTCGCCGATCTGGAGATCGGACGGCAGGCGGTAGTCGGCCTTCTCGTACAGGATGTCGGCGGAGTCGCAGGTCGGGCCCGCCAGGATTACCGGCATCGGCTGGCCCTTCTTCTCCGAGACGATCGGGTACTGGATCGCCTCGTCCATCGTCTCGGCGAGACCGCCGAACTTGCCGACGTCGAGATAGACCCAGGTCTTCCTGTCGGTCTCCGACTTCTTCGAGATCAGCACGACCTCGGTCTGCAGGATGCCGGCATTGCCGACCATCTGGCGGCCCGGCTCGACGATGATGTCGGGGATCCGGTTGCCGAAGTGGCGGCGGAGCGACTCGTCGATGGCGGCACCATAGGCGCCCATGGTCGGGATCGACTTCCGATAGCGCGTCGGGAAGCCGCCGCCGATGTTCAGCATGGTCAGCTGCACGCTCTGCTGCTCGAGCTCGCGGAACAGCCAGGCGGCCTCGGCGACCGCCGTGTCCCACTGCGCCGGGTCGCGCTGCTGCGAGCCGACATGGAACGACACGCCGTAGGGCACGACGTTGCGGCGCGACGCCTCGAGCAGGAGCTCCCTCGCCATCTTCACGTCGCAGCCGAACTTGCGCGACAGCGGCCACTCGGCATTCGCGCCCGAGGTCAAGATGCGGCAGAAGACCTGGCTGCCGGGGGCGGCGTCGGCGATCTTCTCGAGCTCGGCCGCGGAGTCGAAGGCGTAGAGGCGAACCCCCCTCGCATAGGCGGCGGCGATGTCCGACTTCTTCTTGATCGTATTGCCGAAGGAGATCCGGTCGGCGGCGACGCCGGTGGCGAGCGCCATTTCGACCTCGTTGACGCTGGCGACGTCGAAGCACGAGCCCATGCCGGCCAGCAGCTTCAGGATCTCCGGCGCCGGATTGGCCTTCACGGCGTAGTAGATGCCGGCCTGCGGCACCGCGGCGCGCAGCTTCTTGTAGTTGTCGGCGACCAGGTCGAGGTCCATCACCAGGCACGGCGTGGCCGGCTTGTTCTCGGCGAGGAACTTCTGGATCTTCTTGCTCATCGTCGGTGCTCCTTTCGCGTCGCTCAGCGTCAGACGACGCGGAAGTTCTTGAACTGCCACGGGTCGGAGGCGTCGACCGCCTCCGGGAACAGCGCGCCGCGCCGCTGGAGCGGGGTCCAGTCGGAGTAGGCGCCAACGACCTCGCCGAGATAAGGCATGCAGATCTCGAGGATCCGCTTGTGATCCAGCTCGTCGGCCTCGACCGGGCCGGCGTTCGGGTTCTCGATCGCCCAGACCAGGCCCGCCAGCACCGCAACCGTCACCTGAAGGCTGGTCGCGTTGTTGTGCGGAACCAGCTTGCGGGTCTCCTCGATCGAGAGGCGCGAGCCGTACCAGTAGGCGCCCTTGGCGTGGCCCATCAGCAGCACGCCCAGCTCGTCGATGCCCGTGGTGATCTCCTCGACCATCAGGCGCTTCTCGGGCTGCAACACCCAGTTCTTGCCGGCCA
>CAZZLX010000872.1:0-1546 GCA_964655235.1 uncultured Rhizobium sp. | reverse complement strand
GGCCTGATGGCCAAGCCTTCGGGCGAGATCATCGAGACCCCGATCATCTCGAACTTCAAGGAAGGCCTGACCGTGCTCGAGTACTTCAACTCGACCCACGGCGCCCGCAAGGGCCTGGCCGACACCGCGCTCAAGACGGCGAACTCGGGCTATCTCACCCGCCGCCTGGTCGACGTCGCCCAGGACTGCATCATCTACGAGGATGACTGCGGCACCACGGCCGGCCTCTCGATCCGCGCGGTCATGGACGGCGGCGAGGTCATCTCGCCGCTCGGCGAGCGGATCCTCGGCCGCACCGCGGTCGACGACGTAGCCGACCCGCTCTCGGGCAAGCCGCTCGTGGCGCAGGGCGACATCATCGACGAGGAGGCCTGCGAGGCGATCGAGCGCGCCGGCATCGACATCGTCCGCATCCGGTCGGTGCTGACCTGCGAGAGCAAGGTCGGTGTCTGCGGCAAGTGCTATGGCCGCGATCTGGCCCGCGGCACGACGGTCAACGTCGGCGAGGCGGTCGGCGTCATCGCCGCCCAGTCGATCGGCGAGCCGGGCACGCAGCTCACCATGCGCACCTTCCACATCGGCGGCGCGGTCCAGCGTGGCGCCGAGCAGTCGTCGGTGGAGGCCTCGCTCGACTCGACGGTCAAGATCAACAACCGCAACGTCGTCATCAACAGCTCGAAAGTGCCGGTCGTCATGGGCCGCAACACCGAGCTGGTGCTGGTCGACGAGAACGGCCGCGAGAAGGCCCGCTACCGCGTGCCTTACGGCGCCAAGCTGCTGGCCGACGAAGGCCACCAGGTGAAGCGCGGGCAGCGTATCGCCGAGTGGGATCCCTACACGCTGCCGATCATCACGGAGCGCGAGGGCATCGCCCGCTACGTCGACCTCTCCGAAGGCATCTCGGTGCGCGAGGTGATCGACGAGGCGACCGGCATCTCCAACAAGGTCGTCATCGACTGGAAGCAGCAGCCCCGCGGCGCGGACCTCCGTCCTCGCATCCAGCTGCACACGCCGAAGGGCGAGCCGATCATGCTGCCGACCGGCCTCGAGGCCCGCTACTACCTGCCGGTGGACGCGATCCTCTCGGTCGAGAACGGGGCGACGATCAAGGCCGGCGACGTGGTCGCGCGCATCCCGCGCGAATCCTCGAAGACCCGCGACATCACGGGCGGTCTGCCGCGTGTGGCGGAGCTGTTCGAGGCGCGCCGTCCGAAGGACTTCGCGATCATCAGCGAGATCGACGGCCGGGTCGAGTTCGGCAAGGACTACAAGACCAAGCGCCGGATCGTGGTCCGGCCGGCCGACGAGTCCGAGCCGCCGAAGGAGTACCTGATCCCGAAGGGCAAGCACATCGCGGTCCACGAGGGCGACTTCGTCCAGAAGGGCGAAAACCTCATGGACGGCAACCCGGTGCCGCACGACATCCTGGCGATCATGGGCGTGGAGGCGCTGGCCTCCTACCTCATCAACGAGATCCAGGAGGTCTACCGTCTGCAGGGCGTGAAGATCAACGACAAGCACATCGAGGTGATCGTCCGGCAGATGC
>CAZZLX010000871.1:0-1548 GCA_964655235.1 uncultured Rhizobium sp. | reverse complement strand
GCGCGGTTGTACCAGCTGCGATTGAACACCACGAATTCGTCGGCCGCGGGCAGGTACCGGACATAGCGCTGGAAGTACCAGCTCGATCGCTCGCGGTCCGATGGCTTGCCGAGTGCGACCACGCGCGTCTCGCGCGGGCTCAGGTGCTCGACGATACGCTTGATCGTCCCGTCCTTGCCGGCCGCGTCGCGTCCTTCGAGTAGGACGAGGATCTTGTAGTCGTTCTCGATCATGTGGCGCTGGAGCTTGACCAGCTCGATCTGCAGCGCGCGGAGCGCCTTTTGATAGCCGTCCTTCGCCATGGCGTCAGTGTATCACGTGTGAGCCGCAAGGTAGGCGCGATACGCCGCCTCGAACCGTCCGAGATATTCGGCCGCATAGGCTTCGAAATCGGTCGCGACCCGACGGTGCACCCCGGCGACGCGCGCCCACAGCGTCTCCCGGAGCAGAGAGGCGACACGCATGGCGCCGGCGCGCCGGAGGAGATCCGCATTCCGCTCACGACGATGATACTGCGCGAGCAGATCGAGCCAGGCCGCCTCGTCCAGCTGTGCGTTGCCGGCCAGGTTCCCGAGATCGAAGAGCGGCGAGCCGTAGCCGGCATACTCCCAGTCGACCAGCCAGAGACGGCTTCCGTCGTCGATCAGGTTCGCCGGCAGCAGGTCGTTGTGCCCGAAGACGAGGTCGACCGGCCCGACGGCCCGTTCGAGCGCGGCGGCGATCGTCATGAGGCGTTCGAGGTCGGTATTGCCCGGGCGGCCGTTGAGCTGGGCCGCATAGTCGCGCAGCGCGTGAAAGACCCAGAACATGATCGCGGGCCCGCGGAGATGCCGGCCGACCTCGTGATGGGCGCGGCGCAGCAGATCGACGACGCGGAGGCGAAGCGCGGGATCGCGGATGTCGGACTCGGTCAGTGTGCGGCCGTCGATGAACTGGACGACCAGGGCATCGACCTCGGCGTAGCGGAGCGCAGGCGCGATCCCGGCGGAAGCCGCCGCACGGCTGGCGGCGATGTCGTTGGCGCGGACGATACCGTGCTCCGGCACTTCGCCCGCGAGACGCACCACCCAGTCGCCCGCGCCGTCACGTGCCCGGTAGTTGCGGTTGCTGAGGCCGCCCGAAAGCGGCTCCAGCGTGACGCGGCCCTGCCAGCAGGGCAGGGACCGGGCGCGATCGAGGTCGGCCGACGGCCGGACGTCCGTCATCCTGGCGCTCAGGCTTGCGCCCGCGTCCGCCAGTGCTTGCCGGGGATCGCGTCGAGCAGCGTGCGCGTGTAGGGGTGCGTCGGGTGGCGGAACAGCTCGCCGGTCGAGCCCTGCTCGACGATCTCGCCCTGGTACATCACCGCGACGCGGTCGCAGACCTGGGCCGCGACCCGAAGGTCGTGGGTGATGAAGAGCATCGAGAGGTTGAGGCGGCGCTTGATGTCGGCGAGCAGGTCGAGCACCTGAGCCTGCACCGAGACGTCGAGGGCGGAGACCGGCTCGTCGGCGACCAGCAGCTCGGGCTGGAGCGCGAGCGCGCGGGCGATGCCGATGCGCTGGCGCT
>CAZZLX010000870.1:0-1550 GCA_964655235.1 uncultured Rhizobium sp. | reverse complement strand
CGCGTCCTAGAAGTAGAGGCCGGTCACCGCCCAGTGGCTCTTCGGCTGCTTCGGCTTCTCCTCGATCGAGGAGGGCTTGCCGGCCTCGTCGAAGGCGACGACGCCGTAGCGCTCCGGATCCTTGACCCAGTAGCCGAACACGGTGGCGCCGTGCTCTTCCGAGGCGGCGCGCTTCAGCGACTCCGTCAGGCCATGGCCGAAGAAGATGTTGTCGCCGAGCACGAGGGCTGCCTTGCCGCCGCCGACGAAGTCCTTGCCGATCACGAAGGCCTGGGCGAGGCCGTTCGGCACCGGCTGCACCGCATAGGAGATGCGGATGCCCCACTGGTTGCCGTCGCCGAGCAGGCGCTGGAAGGCGGCTTGGTCCTCGGGCGTGGTGATGATCAGGATGTCCTTGATGCCCGCCAGCATCAGCGTCGCCAGCGGGTAGTAGATCATCGGCTTGTCGTTGACCGGCAGCAGCTGCTTGGACGTGGCCAAGGTCAGCGGATGGAGCCGCGTGCCGCTGCCGCCGGCGAGGATGATGCCCTTCATGGCTTTTCTTCTAGGAGGATGGCCAGCGTCTCGTCCAGCGCCCGTTCCCAGGGCCGGCGGACGACGCCGAAGGTCCTGACGATCTTCGAGCCGTCGAGACGCGAGTTCCGCGGGCGTTTGGCCGGGGTCGGATAGCCCGAGGTCGGTATCGGCTCGATCCTCGGCGCGCGGCCGAGCTTGGGTCCCGCCTTGGCCCAGATCGCCGTCGCGAAGGCGTGCCAGGTGACGGCGCCCTCGGCCGTGTAGTGATAGGTGCCGGCGTTGGCCGTGGTGAGCGACTTGGCGACCAGCACGGCGGCGGCGGCGATGTCGTCGGCCAAGGTCGGCGCGCCGGTCTGGTCGGCGACGACCTTGAGCTGGTCGCGTTCCTTGCCGAGGCGCAGCATCGTCTTGACGAAATTGTTGCCGTGGACGGCGTAGACCCAGCTCGTCCGCATGATCGCGTGGCGCGGGTTGGCCTCGCGCACGCCGCGCTCGCCGATCTCCTTGGTGCGGCCGTAGACCGACATCGGGTTGACCGGATCGGTCTCGACGTAAGGCTCGGTCTTGGTGCCGTCGAAGACGTAGTCGGTCGAGATCTGCACGATCGGCAGGTCGCGCTTCGCCGCCTGGGCGGCGATCACGCCGGGCGTGATGCCGTTGATCGTCTCTGCCAGCGCCGGCTCGGACTCCGCCTTGTCGACGGCGGTATAGGCGCCGGCGTTGATGACGCCGTCGATGCCGTCCGGCAGCGTGATCAATCCCGGATTGGCGAGGTCGAGATCGGCGCGGCCGGGTGCGATCACCGTGACGCCGAGCCTGGGGGCCAGGCGCCTCAGCGCCTCGCCGACCTGGCCCGTGCCGCCGGTGACCAGAAGCTTCATGACGCGCTTTCGGAACCCTCTCCCGCGAAGCGGGGGAGGGCAGGGTGGGGGCGAGCGAAGCGAGGCCGGAAAATCGGCGCGAAAGATAGCAGACGGCCACGCGGCCGTCGCAGTTCGCGTCACGATCGATGAACGAGCCTTGCTGCGCCCGCC
>CAZZLX010000869.1:0-1561 GCA_964655235.1 uncultured Rhizobium sp. | reverse complement strand
CTCTCGAGCAACGACCACCTGAAGCTCTACTGGCCGACCAAGGCGCTGAAGGGCGACATCGAGCCGGGCTTCGCTCTCGACCTCGCCTTCAAGGATCTCTCGATCGGCGTGGGAGCGGCGAAGGAAGCGGGCTCGCCCGCCCATGTCGGATCGGCCGCGCGCGAGGCGATGATCCGCGCCCGCACGCAGCAAGGCCTGGGACAGAAGGACGTGACCGCGCTTCTGGCCGCGGCCGCTGCCGAAGCGGGGATCAAGCCGCCGACGCTGTAGCGGATAGAGTGCGGGCGCCGTCGCCAAGCCTTGGAAGGCCGGCAACGACGCCCGCTACGCCATCACACTTGGCGAGGTGGCTATCCCCACAACCGACCCCGGCCCGCGGACGGCGATCCGACGAGACGGGACCCGAAGGTCAGCTGGAGAAATAGAAGCTGAAGCCCGGGCGCGGCGGCGGCGGGTAATAGACCCGCGGACGATACGGCCGGTACACATAGGCCGGCGGGGGGTAGTAGTAGGCCGGCGGCGGCGGATCGTAGGTCCGGTAATACGGCCGGCCGTAGCGATCATAATAGACTGTCTGCGCCGAGGCCGGCACGGTCACGGCAACCACCGAGAGCACCCCGACGGCCGCAGCGAGAAGCGTGCGAATGCGCGTCATGGCTTAACTCTTTGGAAAAATAGGTGTTATCGACCGCTCGTCAGCGCACCGACGGCCGCGCCACCGAGACCGCCGATGGCGGCACCGGTCAGCCAGCTGCCGGTCAGCGAGCCGACGATGGCGCCGCCCGCCGCGCCGATGGCGCCGCCGGACAGGGCCCGCTGCTGCTGGTTGGTCATGTTCGAGCACCCAGCGGTGCCGAAGGCGAGGACCGACAGGACAAGGACGGTGGGGATACGCATGACAACTCCTGTTCATTGTCCGCTCCCGCCATGTAGGCGGGGCTTGCCAGGAGCACTAGCACCGGAGGCGCGAAGTGGTTGCGAGGTCACCGGAACCGGAAAGCCTGTCACAGCGTTATCACGGGAGCGTCGCCTTCCCGTGGCCGCCATCCTTGGATAACGTCGAGCTATGTCCTTACCGCGTCTCGCAAAGATCGTGGCGGCCCTCTCTCTCCTAGCCGCCTGCGACCAGCTTCCGCCGCTCTCCGGGCCGCCGCCCGCGACGCCGTCGGCGAGCACTGCGGCGACCGCGCCTTCATCTCAGAGTACCGCACCCGTGCGTCCGCCCGCGACCCAGCCCGCCGCGCCGCCTGCAACCGCCGCGATCCCTCCCGACGCGCTTAAGATCGAAGGGCTGCGCCAGGACGAGATCGTTTCCCGCTTCGGCGCGCCCGCGACGGAGCGCGACGTCGCGCCCGCAAAGGTGCTCGGCTACCGCGCAAGCGGATGCGAGGTCGCGATCTACCTTTATTTCGACACAGGACGTAACGGCTTCTTCGCGCTTCACTACGACGTCAACGGCCGCCCGGCACCCAGCCGCGACGGAGACCGTTGTCTCAGGCAGATCGCCGCCGCCAAACGAGGCTGAACCCAAGATGATCGTGCTGGTCGACGACGATGCCAC
>CAZZLX010000868.1:0-1562 GCA_964655235.1 uncultured Rhizobium sp. | reverse complement strand
GGGTCTGCTTCGGATAGGTGTTCGCCGGAATTTCGATCTTGGCGTAGCCCGGATTGATCTGGCGCATCTTCGCGACCGTGTCGTCGGAGAACGGCAGAACCTTCATGTCGCGCGCCGACGCCAGGTCCATGATCGATGAGGCTGGGCTGGTGGTGCCGAGCGTGAAGGCGTGGGCATGCCCGTCCTTCATCATCGATACGGCATCGGTATAGGAGGGAATGAAGTTCGCCTTGCCGAGCGACGTGTAGTCCATCCCGAAGACCTTCAGGATGTGTTGGGTCGCGACCTCGGCGGTGTTCCCGCGGGTCTGGATGGCGACCGACTTGCCCTTGAGATCGGCGATCGAGTTGATGCCGGCATCCGCCAGCACCACCACCTTGAAGTACTGCGGATAGAGCGACGCCATCTGGCAGACGTTGGTCGTCTTCTCCTTGAACGGCTCGGTCGCCTGCATGCCGTCGACGGTCGAGATCGAGTTGCCGAAGCCGACCTCGGCCTTGCCCTGATGGATGCCGAGCACGTTGGCGATGCCGGCGCCTGGCAGCGTCTGCACGGAATCGCCGGGCAGCGCCTTCTCCCACATCGCCTTCAGCGATCCGGCGAGCGGCACCCAGGCGCCGCCCTGCGGGCCGGTCATGAAGCGATAGGTATCGGCGGCGGAGGCCGTCTGGGCGACGAAGCCGAGTCCGGCGGCGACCGCGACGGCGAGAATGGAACGAGCGCGCATTCTAGATCCTCCCGGTATTTGTTTTCCGGAAGGCTAGTCCGCCGGGGTCGCAGGTGGCAACGGGGACGAAGGGAGGGTCCCGAGGAAGCGCCGGACCTCAGCCGGCCCGGTCAGGACGTGCTTGGTACCCCGATACGCGTCCACGGCGGCCAGGAGCTTCGGCCGATGCGTCCAGCGGAACCCCGCGACAAAGCGAAAGAACTTGGGATCGAATTGCTCCGGACATCCTGCCGGGAGGTCGTCGCGCGTCGTGCCGTATCTTGAGACGGTCCGCTTGACCACCCTCCAGAGGCAGAGCCAAGTCGGGAAATCGAGGAGCACGATCATGTCGGCGACGGCAAGGCGTTCCGGGAACGTGTTGCTGTAGTTGCCGTCCATGACCCATTCGGGCCGCGACGCGAGCTCGAGCGCCTGCGCGCGCCACTCCTCCTTCGACGGCTCGACCCAGCCCGCACGCCAGTAGTGCTGGTCGAGATGGATCACCGGCAGGCCGAAGCGCTTGCCGAGGATGCGCGCAAGCGTGGATTTGCCGGCGCCGGAGCAGCCCAGAATCGCGATGCGCTTCACGTCCGCCTCCCCGAGGGAGCCGGACGCTAAAGCGGGCAAATGGATTCGTCTACGACCTGAAGGTCTGGACCAGCGATTCCGAGGCGCGGGCGATGATCGCGAGGTCGATGCCGACCGCGACGAACTTGTAGCCCCATTCGATGTAGCGCTTCGCATCGGCCGGCACCGGCGTCAGGATTCCGGCGGGCTTGCCGCCGAGGCGCTTTGGCGCCGCCTGGATCGCCGCCTGCACGTCCGGGTGCGCGGGGTTGCCGATATGGCCGAGCGC
>CAZZLX010000867.1:0-1562 GCA_964655235.1 uncultured Rhizobium sp. | reverse complement strand
ACCGCGATCAGCTTCAGCTTCGGCAGCGCCTCGATCGCCGGGCGCTGGAACTTGACCTTGTTGACCAGCGCGATGTCCGCGTCCTTCAGCCGCTCGACCAGCTGCTCCGGCGTGGTACGGTCGTAGTCCTTCCAGGTGTGCTGGAACGACGGCTTGCGGATGACCACGTCGGGCGCAACGGTGTCGCGCTCGAGAAAGACGATGTTCTTGGACACGTTTCCCCCGGGGAAGGTTCGTTTGCTCTCTTAAGCGAATCCGGCGATGCGGTTGAAGCGCGACCAGGCGCGGCGATAGGGCGCCGCGGTCGGTTTGGCCTGGCATTCCATCGTCGGCACGGACTCGGCCCAACGCGCCTCGGCGGCATCCGCTTCCTGCCAGCAGGCTTCGACCGCCTCGCGCCGCGTCTCGGCGTCAGCGCCCGTCACCTTGGCGATGCGCTTGGCGAAATCCTTCTCCAGCGCGTCGCGCTCGCCGGAGATCGCGGCCGAGCGCGCCTCGAAGTCGTCGATGATGCTGCGGTGGAGCTGCTCGTGCTTCCACCAGCGGGTCTTCGGATCGAACTTGCCGGTCGGCTGCTTCTCCTTCACCGGCAATCCCAGATCGACGAAGACCGGCTTGAAGATCGAGAGGCAGGGCGCCGCCGAGCCCGTCACCCAATGCACCGGCTGACGACCCTTCTTGAGCCAGCTCGCCATGGCGCCGGTGGTCTGGCCGCCATTGTTGCCCCAGGCGGCGTGCATGCAGATCGCCTTCATCGTCGTCTGGTCGGGATGCCAGCCGCGATCCTCAGGCCCATGGTCGCGGAGCGCCGCCATCACCGAATGCACGTCGAGGCGGCCGCGGCGGTTGCCGAGCACCGATGTCGAGCGCGCGCAGCGCTCCTTGCCCTGGGAGAGCTTGTCGCGGCGCGGGTTAGTCATCGTGCTGGCGACGCCCTTGTTGCCGACCTTGGCTTTGAAGCCGTCACTGATCTTGTCGTAGTCCTTCTCGATCGACAGCGCGTTCGAGATCGTGCGCACGCCGTCGACATGCTCGGCGACCCAGTCCTTGCCGATCGTCTCCAGCACCCAGGCGCCGGTCTGGTCGGCGATGATGAAGGAGTTGTGGTAGGTGCGCTGCTTCAGGTGTCCGCAATTGCCGCTCTGGCCATGTTTGGCGAGCAGGCGTGTGATCACGTCGAGCGCCTCCTCCGCCGTGGAGCCGCGCTCGAGGCCGAGGCGGAGGTAATCCATGCCGATCACGCCCGGCTTCGGCGACGGCATCCGCTTTCCGTAGACGGCCTCGTTGCCGATCACCACGCCGTGCTCGTTGGCGCCGATCTCGGCTCCCCAGATCCAGAACGGCTTGGAGAGCAGCACCGCATGCGTCTCAGGCGCCTGGTCGATCTCGACATGGGTCAGCTTGACCTTGGCGCCTTTGCGGTGGGTCCTCGCCGGCAGCGCGTCGAGGAACTGCGCCTCGTTCCGCTCGCGGTCGCTATTCTTGCCGAACAGAACGGCGCCGTCGTTCGACTGGCCGCCCGCGGCCACCATAGTGTCGCACATTGTCGGATCTCCCCTGCG
>CAZZLX010000866.1:0-1564 GCA_964655235.1 uncultured Rhizobium sp. | reverse complement strand
CTGTGGGACCCGAAATACAAGGGCCGGGTCGGCTTCGCCGACGGCCTCTACATCCAGATCATCGAGTCGGCCGCGGTCATCAACGGCGGCTCGGTGACCAATCTCGAACCCGGCAAGGCCAAGCTGGCCGAGCTGAAGAAGCTCGACCCCAAGGTCTATCCCTCGAACGAAGCGCTGGCAGCCGCGCTGAAGAGCGAGGAGGTCTGGTTCACCATCATGTGGCGGGCCCGCGGCGTGCAGTGGCGGAACTCGGGCATCCCGATCGGCCTCGCGGTGCCGAAGGAAGGTGCCACGCCGATCATCTTCGAGGCGGGCATCCCCAAGAACGCGCCGAACAAGGACTGCGCCTACGCCTATCTCGACGCGATGCTCGACCCGCAGGGCCAGGCCGGCTTCGCCGACAAGATGGGCTACGTGCCGACGGTGACCAACGCCAAGCTCGACGCGAAGCTGGAAGCCGATCTCTCGTTCACGGCGGAAGAGCAGAAGAAGTTCGTGATCCCGGATCTCGAATACGTCGCCAAGAACAACGCGGCACTGCTCGACTGGTGGAACCGCGAGTTCAAAGGCTGAGCCGGGGCTGATCTGAATGTCGATGGCGGCAGCGGGCGACCGGCAGCGGTCGCTCGCCCCTCTTCTCCTCTTGCCGGCGGTGCTGCTGGTGCTGGCGGTGCTCGGCATGCCGCTGCTGACGCTGCTGCGCTACAGCTTCAACCGCTTCGTTCCCGGCCAGCTGATGGTCGAGGCGTTCACCTTCGACAACTACGCCCGCTTCTTCCAGGATCCATACTTCATCAATGTGCTGTGGACCACGGTGCAGATGGCCGTCGTCTGCACGCTGCTGAGCCTGGTCCTGGCCTTCCCGGTCGCCTACTTCCTCGCCCGCACCCAGAGCAAATACAAAAGCCTGCTGATCATCCTCGCGGTCTTCCCGCTCCTGGTCGGCAACGTCGTGCGCGCAGCTGGGTGGATGGCCCTGCTCGGCAACCAAGGTTTCGTCAACTCGATCCTGATGGGCGTCGGATTGACCTCGGCGCCGGTGAAGATCCTCTACACGCCGGTCGCGGTCGCCGTCGGCATCATCGCGGTCGTGCTGCCCTACATGATCCTGACCCTGCAGAGCGTGATCGAGAGCATCGACCGCTCGGTCGAGGAAGCCGCGCTCAATCTCGGCGCCAGCCCGTTCACGGTTTTCCGGCGCGTGACCTTCCCGCTGTCGCTGCCGGGCGTGCTCGCCGGCACCGTGCTGGTCGGCATCCTCTGCATGAACGCCTATGCGACACCGGTGCTGCTCGGCGGCTCGCAGTTCAAGATGATGGCGCCCGCCCTCTACGACCAGGTCGCGCGCGCCAGCAACTGGCCCTTCGGCGCGGCGCTCGCCTTCGTGCTGATGGTCGCGACGGTCTGCCTCACCATCGCCTCCACGCTCGCCCTCAAACGCCGAACGACAAGAGACTGACGGGGGAATCGTCATGCCGTTGAAGCCCGACCAGGTCCGCACCAAGGCGGACGCGAAGAAGATCGTTGAGGAACGCGGCCTCACCCATGTGAAGGTCGGCGTCTT
>CAZZLX010000865.1:0-1568 GCA_964655235.1 uncultured Rhizobium sp. | reverse complement strand
ACGGTGCTGCCGGGCTCGCCGCTCTACAACGACGACCTCCGAACGCGCTGGGCCCGCTACGACATCAGGGCGGCGAACGCGCTGCTCGACGAGATGGGGCTGAACAAGCGCGACCACCACGGGATCCGTCTGCTGCCCGACGGCCGGCCGATGAAGATCGTGGTCGAGACCGCGGGCGAGTCGACCGAGCAGATGGACATCCTCGAACTGGTCCACGACACCTGGCTCGACCTCGGCATCAAGATCTATCCGAAGGCGCTTCAGCGCGACGTGCTGCGCAACCGCGTGTTCGCGGGCGAGACGGTGATGTGCATCTGGTTCGGCGCGGAGTTCGCCCTGGCCGATGCCGACTCCAATCCGCGCGACTTCGTGGTCTCCGAGCAGCAGCAGCTGCAGTGGCCCAAATGGGGCCAGTACCGCGAGACCAAGGGAAAATCGGGCGAACCGGCCGACCTGCCGGAGGCGAAGGAGCTGCAGACGCTCGAGCAGGCCTGGGGCGAGACCGCCGACGCCGACGTACGCCGCGGGATCTGGCGCCGCATCCTCGAGATCAACGCCGACCAGCAGTTCACCATCGGCATCGTCGCCGGCGCCATGCAGCCGGTGGTGATCGGCGCCGCGCTCAAAAACCTGCCGGAGCAGGGCGTCTTCAACTGGGAGCCGGGCGCGCAGTTCGGCATGTACCGGCCGGACACCTTCTACTTCGGCAACGCCGACGTGGCGCAGCGATGAGGCACGCTTAACGATGTTCGGCTACGTCATCCATCGCCTGCTGGTGATGATCCCCACGTTGCTCGCGATCAGCGCGATCACCTTCCTGATCATGCAGCTGCCGCCGGGCGACTTCCTCTCGACCCACATCGCCGAGCTGCAGAGCCAGGGCGAGTCGGTCGACATGGCGAAGATCGAGTTCCTGCGCCAGCAGTACGGCCTGGACCGCTCGCCGGTGGAGCAGTACTTCCACTGGATAATCGGCATGCTGCAGGGCGACTTCGGCTACTCCTTCGAGTTCCAGCTGCCGGTGACCAAGGTGGTCGGCGACAAGCTGTGGCTGACGGTGATCATCTCGGTCGCGACCATCCTGTTCACCTGGATCGTCAGCTTCCCGATCGCGATCTACTCGGCGACCCACCAGTATTCGTGGACCGACCACGGCCTCACCTTCCTGGGGTTCCTCGGCCTCGCCACGCCGAACTTCCTGCTGGCGCTGGTGCTGCTCTACTTCGCCAACGTCGTCTTCGGCACCTCGATCGGCGGCCTCATGGACGACCGCTTCCTCAATGCGCCGTGGAGCTGGGAGAAGTTCCGCTCGATCCTGGCGCATCTTTGGGTGCCGACGCTGGTGATCGGCGCCTCGGGCACCGCCGGCATGATCCGGCGGCTCCGCGCCAACCTGCTGGACGAGCTGCAGAAGCAGTACTACGTGACCGCGCGCGCCAAGGGCATGCCGCCGTTCCGGGCGCTGCTCAAGTATCCGCTGCGCATGTCCCTCAACCCCTTCATCAGCGACATCGGCGGCATCCTGCCCCACATCATCTCCGGCGCCGCGGTGGTCTCGATCGTGATGA
>CAZZLX010000864.1:0-1569 GCA_964655235.1 uncultured Rhizobium sp. | reverse complement strand
AATTGGCAGCGACAAGCACGAGCATGGCCGGGTTGAACAGGTGCAGCAGGTTGGCGTAGCCGGCGGTCACATCCGAGAACGCCGCGGCTGGTGCCTTGCCGCCCTGATAGGCCATCGTGCCGACGGCCCCGTCGAGCAGGCCCGACTTGACCGCGTCGGCGGCATCTGCCGCGGAGACGATCGTTCCGACCGGGAGAGTCTCGATCTGAACCATGTTGCGGGTCGAGTCCTTGACCCGCTGGGCAAACTTCTCGAACTCCTTGTGGATGACCGTGTTCGGTCCATAGAGGCCCTGGACCTTCCACTTGTGCTGCTGCGCCGACGCGCTGCCGGCGAAAAGACCAATCGCCGCCACCGCCGACAGGAACCAGGCCGCGCGCTTCAATCCGATCATATGCTTTCCTCCCGATGCGTTTTCATGCGGGCCTGCGTTGATCGCAAACCCTGCACGAACGATCTGAGGACAGTAATGAACGAACGTCAAGCCACGGCTGTCGGCCTTATCCGACTTCGACATCCTCCCAGAAGCCGAAGCGGTCGGTCACCTGCTTCATCTTCGGCTGGGGGCGCTCGTAGTTCCAGGCGGCGCGTTCGTGGACCGTGCCGTCGACGATCACGTCATAGAACTGGACGCCGTGCGGGCATTCGAGGTCGTCTTCGGTGCGCGGCGTCTTCTTGAGCCACTCCATCTTCACCGACGACCGCGGGAAGTAGGCGTAGCCGCCTACTTCCACGATGTCGGTGCTGTCGGCGACCGTGCGTCCGTCGACGGTAGCCTTCATCCCGAGCCTCCTACTTCTTAGGCTTGATCTCCGTGCGGCTCTCGAGCGCACGCTCGACGTCGGCGCGCTTCAGGCTGACGGTGTGGTACTCGCCGTCGATGAAGGCGTCGAACTGGTCGCGGTAGTGCGGGTTGCCCGGCACGCCCGAGTTGCCGATGTTCTGGACCGCGCGGAACGAGTTCGGTTTCGCGAAGTCGACGACGATCCGGTACTCGGCACCCGACGACGCCGCATGCGGCGGCAGCTCGCCGCCCATGTTGCGCACCGTGTGCGAGCCGCCGTCGGCCGCGCGCGGGCCGATGTCGAAGGTCTTGGTGTTCGCAGGCGTCGACAGCGGGTGCTTCCAGTGCGCGATGTGGATCGCGCCCCAGTTCCACTTGCTCCGGTCGGAGCCCAGGCGCTTCACCAGCGTAGCGATCGCCTGCTTCGCCGACTTGTCGGCTTCGGCCGCGGCGGTGCTCTTCTTGAAGTACTTCGTCGGCTTCGCCAGCAGGTGGCAGGCGAGGTTGGTCTGCTGCATGGTCAGGTCCAGCAGGCGGTCCGGCATGTACTCGGCGACGACGCGGCGCTGCCAGTGGAACATGAAGGTCTCGAACACGGTCGGCGCGGTCGAGCCCAGCGTGTACTCGAAGTCCCAGCCCTTGAGCGCCGCGGCGATCTCCTTCGCCTCCTTCGACTTCGCACCGCTGAGCGTCTTCAGGATGCCGGGCACCACGCGCTCGGCGCGCACGCTCTTCACGTCGTTCTGCAGCTTGACGGTCTTGGCGGTGTCCCAGTTCTTCTTGGC
>CAZZLX010000863.1:0-1571 GCA_964655235.1 uncultured Rhizobium sp. | reverse complement strand
TGAGCCACGCCTACGAGCATTCGGGCGGCCAGTTCTTCCCGATCTCGATCGCCGCGCAGATCTACTACGCCGAGGGCGCCGACACGCTGGTGCAGAACCTGGCCGAGGTGAAGCCGACGATCGTGACCGCCGTGCCGCGCCTCTACGAGGTCATGCACGGGCGCATCGCCAAAGGCCTCGAGAAGATGCCGGCCTTCCGCCGCCGCCTGTTCGAGCGCGCGCTGGCGCTGGGGCGCAAGCAGTACGAGCACCCCGGCACGCTGACCTTGCGCGAGCGCATCGAGAACAAGGCGCTCGACCTTCTGGTACGTAAAAAGGTCGCCGCCCGCTTCGGCGGCCGGCTCAAGGCCTTCGTCTCGGGCGGCGCCCCGCTCAACTACGAGGTCGGCCTCTTCTTCACCGCGCTCGGCGTGCGCCTGCTGCAGGGCTACGGCCAGACCGAGGCCGCGCCGGTGATCAGCGTCAATCCGGTCGACCGCATCAAGCTGCACACGGTCGGGCCGGCGCTGCACGGCGTCGAGGTCAAGCTCGCCGAGGACGGCGAGATCCTGGTCCGCGGCGAGCTGGTGATGCAGGGCTACTGGGGCGATCCGGAAGCGACGGCGCGCACCGTCAAGGACGGCTGGCTGCACACCGCCGACATCGGCCGCATCGACGAGGACGGCTTCATCGAGATCACCGACCGCAAGCGCGACCTGATCGTGGTCTCCGGCGGCGACAACGTCTCGCCTCAGAAGGTCGAGGGCTTCCTCACGCTCGAGCCAGAGATCGCGCAGGCGATGGTGATCGGCGACAAGCGCCCGTTCATCGCGGCGCTCCTGATCCCCGACAGGGAATGGGCGCAGGCCTGGGCCAAGGAGAAGGGGAAGCCCGAGGATCTCGACCGGCTGGTCGGCGACAAGGACTTCCGTGCCGCGGTCTCCGCCGCCGTCGACCGGGTCAACCGCCGGCTCTCGACGATCGAGCGCGTCCGCCAGTTCATCCTGTCACCGGATGCCTTCAGCCTCGAGAACGAGATGATGACGCCGACCTTGAAGATCCGCCGTCACGTGATCCGCAAGGTCTACGGCGACAAGCTCGACGCGCTGTACGAGGGCCGCGGCTAGACCTTGTAGAACGCGCGGTACCACTCGACGAAGCGGGGGATGCCGACGTCGATCGGCGTCGTCGGCTTGAAGCCGAGATCTCGGGTCGATGCCAGGATGTCGGCGAAGGTCTCCTTCACGTCGCCCTGCTGCATCGGCTTGAGCTCGACGATCGCCTTTCGGCCAGTCGCCGTCTCGATCATCTCGATGAAGCGCAGCAGCGGCTCGGCGCGGTTGTTGCCGAGATTGTAGAGGCGATGCGCGCGCACCGGCCGGTCGAGGGCGGCGATCACGCCCTGGACGATGTCGTCGATGTAGGTGAAGTCGCGCCGCATGTCACCGTTGTTGAAGACCTGGATGGGCTTGCCCTCAAGGATCGCCTTGGTGAATAGGAAGGCCGACATGTCCGGCCGGCCCCAGGGGCCGTAGACCGTGAAGAAGCGGAGGCCGACCGCGCCGAAGCCGTAAAGACGGGTGTAGGCGGTC
>CAZZLX010000862.1:0-1578 GCA_964655235.1 uncultured Rhizobium sp. | reverse complement strand
TTCTCAGAGACCGGAGAAGCGGCCGTGGGACCGGCTCGGCGTGCCGCGGAACAGCGACATGTGCGTGTGGACGGCGATCCAGCTTTCACCGACCGCCTTGCGCGCGAATCCCACCGTAGCGCGGCCGGGACGGGCGAACTTGGTGCCGTCTTCGTGAAAGCCGTCGGAATCGAAGATCGCCATGCCGATCGCGCCGAGCCGGTCGGGCGAGACGATCGCGCGCACGCCGTCGAGCCGCCAATGGAAGTTCCGGATCGTCGGCCAGACGTTGTTCCACTGCTCCCTGACGACAGCCGGCCGCTCGGTGACGAAGTCCGAGAAGGTACCGAAGGCGATCAGGTCGTCGGCGAAGAGCGGATAGGCCCCTTCGAAGTCGACCGCGCGGACATGGTCGGCGAGCTGCTTGAACCAGCGGCGGACAGCTTCGAGATCGTCGGCGGCCGGCGTCGAGATCAGGCGCATTTCGTTCCTTGCGGGGCGGCGTTGCGTTGGACGAGGATGGTGGCCGACGCCGGGGTTGCCCGCAATGTATCTTCGGCCCCCAGGGAGGACCAACGTCGCCTATGCCATCGGTGAACCACGAGGAGCTGCGGCGCCTCGGCCGGGCCCTGCTCGTCGAGGCCGGCTGCGATGCCGAGGAAGCCGCCGTCGTCTCCGATCACCTGGTCGAGGCGAACCTGAAGGGTCATGACAGCCACGGCATGGGTAACCTGCCGAGCTATCTGCGGCGCCTGAAGAGCGGCACCAGCAAGCCCGGACAGACGGCGACCACGCTCCTCGACCAGGGACCGCTCCTGGTCGTCGACGGAGAGCGCGGCCTCGGCCAGAGCATCGCCCGCGCGGCGATGCTCCGGGGGATCGCCAAGGCGAAGGCGCATGGCGTCGCGGTGCTCTCGATCCGCAACTCGGGCCACATGGGCCGGATCGGGACCTATGGCGAGCAATGCGCCGAGGCCGGCCTCGCCTCGCTCCACTTCGTCAACGTCTCGGGTGCCCAGGCCTATGTGGCGCCGTTCGGCGCGGTCGAGCCCCGCTATTCGACCAACCCTTTCTGCTTCGCCGTGCCCGGCGGCGAGCGCAACCCGCCGGTGATCCTCGACTGCGCCACCAGCGAGGTCGCCTGGGGCAAGCTCAGGGTCGCGCACAACAGAGGCCAGCCGGCGCCTCCCGGCACCATCCTCGGCCCCGACGGGAAGCCGACCACCGACCTTTCGCTGATGATCCCGGACCTCATGGGCGCGATGCTCGGCTTCGGCGGCCACAAGGGGTCTGGAATCGCGCTGATGTGCGAGTTGTTCGGCGCCGCGCTCGGCGGCGGCGACACGATCCAGCCGGGCAACCCGCGCGACGGCATCGTCACCAACAACATGCTGTCGATCCTGATCGACGGCAGCCGACTTTCGGATCAGGGTCGTTTCCAGCGGGAGGTCGACGCGATGGTCGACTACGTGCGGGGCGCACGCCCCGTCGATGTCGCCCGGCCCGTCATGGTCGCGGGCGACCCCGAGCGGAAAGCGAAATCGGAACGGCTCGCGCGCGGCATCCCGCTGGATCCCGAGGCATGGCGTGCCCTGTCGG
>CAZZLX010000861.1:0-1579 GCA_964655235.1 uncultured Rhizobium sp. | reverse complement strand
CGATGTCGATCGGCGAGTGGAAGTCAGACGTCAACGCGGTCGGCGTGCCCCTGATCCCGTCTGACGGTTCGCCGATCATGGTCTTCAACTGCGGCGCGCCGTCCTTCCAGCTATCGCGGGAGCGGCTGGAAACCGATATCGGCCCGCGTCTCGTCAACATGGTCCGCGGCGTGGAGGTGCTGCTCGGTCATCGTTAAGCGTACCCAAGAAGACTACAAAATTTCGGGAGAACACGTCTTGCGTGGAGCATCAGAGACTGCGACCCGTCTCGCCGAGGCGGCGCGGTCTCCGAACATGTCGTCCGGGAACGGCCCGCTGCTGGCGGTCCGCGACGTGGTGGTGCGCTTCGGCGGCATCGTCGCGCTCGACGGCATCTCGTTCGATCTGCCGGCTGGCCGCATCCTGGGATTGATCGGCCCGAACGGTGCCGGCAAGACGACGCTGTTCAACTGCTTGAGCCGCCTTTACACGCCGGCGGCCGGCGACATCCGCTTCGAAGGCGCGTCGATCCTCGACCGGCCGCCGCACCGTATCGCCGAGATCGGCATCGGCCGCACCTTCCAGAACCTGGCGCTGTTCCGCGGCATGAGCGTGCTCGACAACGTGCTGGTCGGCGGCCACACGCGCACCCGGAGCGACTTCCTCAGCGACGCGCTGGGCCTGCCCGGCGTCCGCCGCCAGGACCGAGACCTCGCGGCCAACGCCGCGGAGATCATCGGCTATCTCGGTCTTTCCGATGTCGCCCAACGGCCGGTGATGGGGTTGCCGTTCGGAACCCAGAAGCGGGTCGAGCTGGCGCGCGCGCTGGTGATGCGCCCGAAGCTGCTGCTGCTCGACGAGCCCGCCGGCGGCCTCAACCACGAGGAGGTCGCCGACCTCGGCCGTCTCATCCGCCAGATCCGTGACGACCACGGCATCACCGTGCTGCTGGTCGAGCACCACATGGGCCTGGTCATGTCGGTCTCCGACATCGTCGTCGCGCTCAACTTCGGCCGGAAGATCTGTGAAGGAACGCCGGGGCATGTGCAGCAGGACGAGGCGGTGATCGCGGCCTACCTGGGGACGGCGAAGCCATGAGCGCCCATCTCTCGGTTCGCGACCTTCGTGCCTTCTACGGCCAGACACAGGCGCTGCACGGGCTCGATCTCGATCTCGAGCCCGGGGGCATCACCGCGCTACTCGGCGCCAACGGTGCCGGCAAGACCACGGTGCTCCGCGCCATCTGCGGCATGATCCGAAGCGAAGGGGAGATCCGGCTCGACGGCAAGCCGATCGGCGGCTTCGCCGTCGAGGACGTGGTCCGCCTCGGCGTCGCGCATGTCCCGGAGGGCCGCGGCACCTTCGTCCGCCTGACGGTCGAGGAGAACCTCGAGCTCGGCGCGATGATCCGCACCAGCCGGGCCGAGATCGATCGCGACATCGAGCGCGTCTACGAGCATTTCCCGCGCCTCAAGGAGCGCCGCCACCAGCAGGCCGGCACCTTGAGCGGCGGCGAGCAGCAGATGCTGGCGGTCGGCCGCGCCCTGATGCTGCGTCCGAAGGTCATGCTGCTCGACGAGCCGTCCTTCGGCTTGGCGCC
>CAZZLX010000860.1:0-1581 GCA_964655235.1 uncultured Rhizobium sp. | reverse complement strand
CCTCCTGCGCGAGGACGCGGGCGGCGTGGCCGAACTGGTGTTCAGCAAGGCAAGCCGCAAACCGGTGCGTTGGGTCCTTGCGGTTCCCCAGGATTCGCCCGTTCATTCCCCGAAGGATCTGGAAGGGAAGCGCCTCGCAGTCACCGCCGGCGACGGCCTCACCCAGCTCTGGCCGGCGGTCGTGGCCGCCAACAAGCTGGATGGCGACAAGGTGCGCCTCGTGATGATGGATGCAACCGCCAAGACCTCCTCGTTCCTCGACAAGCAGGTCGACGCGGTCCTCGGCGGCATCACCGAGTTCCCGACGCTGTTCAAGGCGAAGGGCGTCGACTCGGTCGTCCTCGCTTTCGCCGACTACGGCGTCAACACGATCGGCATGACGGTGATCGCGCACAACGACACGATCAAGGCCAAGCCAGACCTGGTGAAGCGCTTCGTGCGGGCGACGCAGAAGTCATACGAGGCGATGATCGCCGAGCCGAAGGAGGCGGCGGCGGCAGTCAATCGGATGAACAAGGACTTGCCGATGGACACCCTGATCAAGACGGTCGAGGAATCTAACCTGGTGACGGTCGCCGGCATCCCGAAGGGAAAGCGCATCGGTCTCGCCGAAGATGCCGAGTGGCAGCTCACCTACGATCTCATGAAGAAATACCGCGAGGTCGAGACCAGCCTGCCGCCGACGGCCTTCTATACCAACGAGTTCCTGTCGAACTAGGCCGACAGCCAGAGCGCGGCGCCGGGAGAGAGGCCGAGGCTCGCCTCGGTCCCCGGAGCCTCGAGCGTCTCGCCGGCATGGAACGGGACGTCGACGGCGAGCCGCGCCTCGCCGACGCGGACCCCGTAGCGGACGGTGGCCCCGAGGAATTCCCGGTCGAGGATCGTCGCCGGAAGCGTCGCCTGACCGGCCTTGGTCTGGCCGAGGCTGGCCGCCTGTGGGCGGAAGACCAGCTTGGCGCCGGCCGGGACCTCGGCATTGAACGGGATCGGCAGATGAATCCCTGGCGCGATCTCGAAGATCCGGTCCGGACCTGACCCTGACACGCGCCCGTCGAGGATGTTGGCGGTGCCGAGGAATCCTGCGACGAACAGGTTGGCCGGCCGCTCATAGAGCTCCATCGGCGTACCGACCTGCTGGACGATGCCGTCGTTCATGACGGCGATGCGGTCAGCGATGGTGTTCGCTTCTTCCTGGTCGTGGGTCACGAAGATCGTGGTGATGCCGAGGCGCTTCTGAAGGGCCCGCAGCTCGCGGCGGACGTCGACACGCATCTTGGCATCCAGATTGGACAGCGGCTCGTCGAGCAGCAGGACTTTGGGCTCGATCGCGACCGTGCGGGCGACGGCCACGCGTTGCTGCTGTCCGCCGGAGAGCTGGGAGGGGCGGCGATCGGCGAGATGGGCGAGGCCGACGAGATCGAGCGCGGCGGCGACGCGCCGGTCGATCTCGGCGCGCGACAGACGGCGCTCCTCGAGCCCAAAGGCGACGTTTCGGCGGACCGTGAGATGCGGCCAGAGAGCGTAGGACTGGAACACCATTCCGACATCACGCTTCCACGGCGCCAAGTCGGCGACGTCGCG
>CAZZLX010000859.1:0-1582 GCA_964655235.1 uncultured Rhizobium sp. | reverse complement strand
CCTTAAAGGCGCATCTTCTTAAGTTTCCATGTGACGGGCGGGTTCCTTCGGATCCCGCCCCCGGTCGTCGAGAGGTCCGTACGTGATCCAGAAGAACTGGCAAGCCCTGATCAAGCCGAACAAGCTCAACGTCGAGGCTGTCGGCGAATCCAAGCGCATCGCGACCATCGTCGCCGAGCCGCTCGAGCGCGGCTTCGGCCTGACGCTGGGCAATGCGCTCCGTCGCGTCCTTCTCTCCTCGCTCCAAGGAGCGGCCGTCACGTCGATCCAGATCGACGGCGTGCTGCACGAGTTCTCCTCGATCCCGGGCGTGCGAGAGGACGTGACCGACATCGTCCTCAACGTGAAGGCCATGGGCCTCAAGATGCACGGCGAAGGCCCGAAGCGGATGCGCCTCAAGGCGACCGGCCCGGGCGAGATCACCGCCGGCATGATCGAGACCGGCCACGACATCGAGATCATGGACCCGAACCTCGTGCTCTGCACGCTGGACCGCGGCGCCAAGCTGTCGATGGAGTTCGTCGTCGAGTCCGGCAAGGGCTACATCCCGGCTTCGGCCAGCCGCGCCGAAGATGCGCCGATCGGCCTGATCCCGGTCGACGCGCTCTATAGCCCGGTCCGCAAGGTCTCCTACAAGGTCGAGAACGCCCGCGTCGGCCAGATGACCGACTACGACAAGCTCTCGCTCTCGGTCGAGACCAACGGCGCGGTGACGCCCGAGGACGCGGTGGCGCTCGCCGCCCGCATCCTCCAGGACCAGTTGCAGCTCTTCATCAACTTCGAGGAGCCGCAGGCCGCCGTGGTCGAGGACCGCGCCGCCGACCTGCCGTTCAACAAGAACCTGCTGCGCAAGGTCGACGAGCTCGAGCTGTCGGTCCGCTCGGCGAACTGCCTGAAGAACGACAACATCGTCTACATCGGCGACCTGGTTCAGAAGACCGAGCAGGAAATGCTCCGCACGCCGAATTTCGGCCGCAAGTCGCTGAACGAGATCAAGGAAGTCCTGGCGCAGATGGGCCTCCATCTCGGCATGGAGATCCCGAACTGGCCGCCGGAGAACATCGAAGAGCTGGCGAAGCGCCTGGAGGAGCCGTTCTGAGCCGGAAGGCTCGGATCGGGTTAGGAGACTAGAGATGCGTCATGGAATTTCGGGCCGGAGCTTCAGCCGGCAGAGCGGTCACCGCAAGGCGTTGTTCAAGAACCTCGCCCAGGCGTTGATCAAGCACGAGCAGATCACGACCACGCTGCCGAAGGCGAAGGATCTCCGCCCGGTGGTAGAGAAGCTGATCACTCTCGGCAAGCAGGGCTCGCTGCACGCGCGCCGGCAGGCTCACGCCGCGCTTCGCGACGATGCCGCGACCAAGAAGCTGTTCGAGGTGCTGGGCCCGCGTTATGCCGAGCGCAAGGGCGGCTACACCCGTGTGCTCAAGGCCGGCTTCCGCTACGGCGACGCCGCGGCGATGGCGGTGATCGAGCTGGTCGACCGCGACGTCGAGGCCAAGGGCAAGGACTCGGGCCCGGTGCAGGTCAAGGAAGGCGCCGAGGCGACTGCGGCGGCCTGACCTTCGGTCTTGAGCAGGAA
>CAZZLX010000858.1:0-1583 GCA_964655235.1 uncultured Rhizobium sp. | reverse complement strand
CGCGATCGAGCGGGTGTGAGAGGCTCTTAGCTCGCCTTCGTCGTGCGGACGATGATGTCCTTGCGCTTCAGCACGTCGGGCTGGAGCTCGGTGCCGAGGCCGGGGCCGGTCATCGGATAGACGAAGCCCTTCTCGAGCCTGGGCAACACCGTCACCAGGTCCTTGTACCAGGTAGCCAGATAGGCGCGGACAACCTCCTGGAAGATCGCGTTAGGCAGGTGCATGGCGATATGCACGGACGCGGTCAGAACGACAGGTCCGGTGCAGTCGTGCGGCGTGATCGGCTTCGAGAAGGCCTCGGCCATCGCGCCGATCTTGCGCGCTTCCGAGATGCCGCCGCACCAGCCGATGTCGAGCATGACGATGTCGCAGGCTTCCTGCACCAGCAGGTCACGGAACTGCGTGCGCGTCGCCAGCGTCTCGCTGGCGCAGACCGGGAGCCCTGAGAGCCGGCGGTACTCGGCGAGCGCCGGGATCGCATCCATCTTGATCGGGTCTTCCGACCACAGCGGATTGTAGGGCTTGAGGCCGCGGGCGATCTTGAGCGCGGCGTGCAGCCCCCACATCGAATGCAGCTCGGCCGCGATCTCGATCTTGTCGCCGACGGCTTTCCGGATGCGCTCGAACGGCTCGAGTCCCATCTTGAGGTCGGCCAGGCTGATATCGATGCCGCCGGTGCGCGCGGCGAAGGGATCGATCGGCCAGATCTTCATCGCCTGGAAGCCTTCCTCGATCAGGCTCTGGGCGAGCTCCTCCGGGCGGTGGCAGAAGTTCATCTGGTCGTCGTAGGGACCGGCCGGCGTGGGCGCCGGCTCCCACGGCACGTATTCGGCGCGCACCGGGCCCTTGGCGTTGTAGCTGTAGCCGGCGCAGGTGTTGTAGGCGCGGATCCTGTCGCGGCTGAGACCGCCGAGAAGCTGGTGGATCGGCTTGTTCGTCGCCTTGCCGAAGATGTCCCAGAGGGCGATGTCGATGGCGGAAGCCGCCCGCACCTCGGCCGAGGTGCCGCCGAATCCGAGGTAGTTCTGCAAGAGGTGGCGCGAGTGCTTCTCGATCGCCAGCGGATCGGCGCCGAGCAGATACGGCGCCACCTGGTCGTGCAGGTATGCGGCGACCGTATCGGCGCCGCGGAAGCTCTCGCCGAGCCCGACGATCCCTTCGTCAGTGTGCAGACGCACCCAGAGAAGATTGCGGCGGTCCGGAACCTGGACCGTCTCGAGAGCGGTGATCTTCATCGGAACGTCCTAGAGGGAGGGATCAGGCGGCGGCTGCGGCGAGGCGGCGGGCGCGGGTCTTGATGTAGGTCCAGGCGAGTGCGGAGGCGATGCGGTGGAGGCGGCCCTGCGGGTCGAGGCCGATCGCCTTGAACGCCATCGCCAGCCCGCGCTCGACATGCGGACGACGATAGACCGCGTAGGCGCGCCGCGCATAGGCGCGGTTCGCGGTGGCGCGGTCGTAGGGTCCGCGGTTCTCGTTGGCGGCGTAGTAGGCGTAGGCGAGCTCGTCCTCCTCGGATTCCGGGATACGCCCGGCGGCGACGCGGAGCCGCCGCGCGCACACGCCGAGCGTGGCGAGCCAGTCGT
>CAZZLX010000857.1:0-1595 GCA_964655235.1 uncultured Rhizobium sp. | reverse complement strand
TACGGCCGCACGGTCCACGACCTCTTCCTCCGCCGCCAGCTAATCGGCGTCGGCGAGGACATGGTCAACGAGGCGCACAAGCACGACCTCGACGTCACCGCCAAGCACCAGATCGAGGTCGCCGAAGCCAAGCTCTTCAATCTCGCCGAAAGCGACGCGGCCGAGAGCGGCTTCCGCAGCTTCGCCCAGGCGATGGCCGGCTCGATCGAGATGGCCGAGAAGGCCTACAAGCGCGAAGGCAAGCTGACCGGCGTGCCGACCGGCCTGCTCGAGATGGACCGCATGCTGGGCGGCCTCCATCCGTCCGACCTCCTGGTACTTGCCGCGCGCCCGGGCATGGGCAAGACCGGTCTCGCCTGCAACATCGCGTTCAACGCCGCGGTGCAGTCGGTCGACAATCCGGACGCCGAGCGTTTCGTCGTCGCGTTCTTCTCGCTCGAAATGTCGGCCGAGCAGCTCGCCACCCGTCTGCTCGCCGAACAGATCGAGGTGCCGAGCGAGAAGATCCGGCGCGGCGAGCTGACCGAGAACGATTTCCGCCGCCTCGTGCAGGCGAGCCAGCGTCTCGAACGCGCACCGATCTTCATCGACGACACGCCGGCTCTTACGGTGACGGCAGTGCGTACGCGCGCGCGGCGCCTCAAGCGCCAGCACGGGCTCCACCTGCTGGTCGTCGACTACCTCCAGCTCCTGCGCGCCTCGGCCGGCACCAAGACCGAGAACCGCGTGCAGGAAGTCTCCGACATCACGCGCTCGCTGAAGGCGATCGCCAAGGAGCTCGACATTCCGGTGCTCGCCTGCTCGCAGCTCAGCCGTGCGGTCGAGCAGCGCGAAGACAAGCGTCCTCAGCTCTCTGACCTCCGCGAGTCCGGCTCGATCGAGCAGGACGCCGACGTCGTCATGTTCATCTTCCGCGAAGAGTACTATCTCGCCCGCGCCGAGCCGACGCGCCGGCCGGAAGAGAGCGACGAGAAGTTCCACGACCGCTACGACCAGTGGAAGGAACGCTGCGAGCAGGTCTACGGCCTCGCCGAAGTGATCATCGGCAAGCAGCGCCACGGACCGACCGGCACCGTGAAGCTGCAGTTCGACGGCCCGACGACCAAGTTCTCCAACTACGCCGCCGCCGACCATCTCCCCAATGAGATCGGCTGACATCCCGGCGAATGCCGGCGCGCGCCTGACCGTCGACCTCGGCGCGGTCGTCTCGAACTGGCGCCTTCTCGCGGCACGTGCGGCCCCGCATGCCGACTGCGCGGCAATGGTGAAGGCGGACGCCTATGGTCTCGGCGCCGAGTTCGTCGGCCCTGCCCTCGCCCGCGCCGGCGCCAGGGTCTTCTTCGTCGCGACCCTGGACGAAGGCATCCGGCTCCGCCGCGTCATCGACCGCGAGATCGGCGTGCTCGAAGGTCCTCGCCCTGGCACCGAAGGCGAGTTCCGCGCCCACGAGCTGACGCCCGTCGTCAACTCGCTGGAACAGCTTTCCACCTGGGCCAAGTCCGGAGGCGGCCGCGCGGTGCTCCATGTCGATACCGGCATGAGCCGCCTCGGGCTTTCCGAGCCTGAGGTCGAGACGCTTTCGTCAGAAGCCGACC
>CAZZLX010000856.1:0-1605 GCA_964655235.1 uncultured Rhizobium sp. | reverse complement strand
GAGATCCCGGCCCGCATGCAGCGCCGCGCGGCGGAGCAGCTGAAGGAACGGTTGACCGCGCTGCTGGCCGAGAACGGCTTCGAGCTGGCGAAGGACGCGGTGAAGACCTATGCCGGCCCGCGCCGGCTGACGGCGGTGGTCGCCGACCTGCCGGCGGCGCAGCCGGACCGCACCGTCGAGCGCAAGGGCCCGAAGGTCGGATCGCCGCAGGGCGCCATCGATGGCTTCCTCAAGGCTGCGGGGCTCACGAGCCTCGATCAGGCCGAGCAGCGCGACAGCGGCAAAGGCGTCTTCTACTTCGCGGTCCAGAAGCAGCCGGGACGCGCGACGTCGGCGGTGCTGGCCGAGATCGTGCCGACCTTGATCAAGGCGTTCGACTGGCCGAAGTCGATGCGCTGGGCGACCTGGGGCCAGCGCTGGATCCGGCCGCTGCACGCTATCCTCTGCGTCTTCGGCGGCGAGACGGTTCCCGGACGGATCGATCTCGGCGGCGGGGCGATGGGCTTCACCAACGAGACCGTCGGCCACCGCTTCCTCGCGCCGCGGGCATTCGCCGTGACCTCGTTCGAGGACTACGCCGACAAGCTCGACCGGGCCTTCGTCATGGTCGATGCCGCGGACCGCAAGGCCTATATCAGCCGCGTCGCCGGCCAGCGCGCCGGCGAGAACGGGCTGCAACTCAGGGCCGACGAAGGCCTGCTCGAGGAGGTCGCCGGGCTCGTCGAATGGCCGGTGCCGCTGATCGGCAAGATCGACGAGGAATTCATGAGCGTGCCGCCCGAGGTGCTTACCACCTCGATGCGGAACAATCAGAAGTACTTCGCCTGCCTGCGTCTCGACGACAGTCTTGCGCCGCGCTTCGTCGTCGTCGCCAACATGGAGAACGAGGACGGCGGCCGGCAGGTCGTCGCCGGCAACGAGCGCGTGCTGCGCGCGCGCCTTTCCGACGCCCGCTTCTTCTGGGACCAGGATCGCAAGAAGAAGCTGGGGGACCGCGTCGGCGACCTCGGCTCGATCCTGTTCTACCAGGGCCTCGGCACGATGGCCGACAAGGCCGAGCGGATCGCCGGACTCGCACGCTGGATCGCGGCCAAGCTTCCGAATTGCGATGCCGCCACGGCGGAACGCGCCGGACGGCTGGCGAAGGCCGACCTCACGACCGGCATGGTCGGCGAGTTCCCCGAGCTCCAGGGCGTGATGGGGCGCTACTACGCCCGCCACGACGGCGAGCACGAGGCGGTCGCCGAAGCCGTTGCCGATCACTACGCGCCCAAAGGGCCTGAAGACCGCTGCCCGACCGCGCCCGTCTCCGTCGCGGTGGCCCTGGCCGACAAGATCGACACGCTGGTCGGCTTCTTCGCGATCGACGAGAAGCCCACGGGCTCCAAGGATCCCTTTGCGTTGCGGCGTGCCGCGCTTGGCGCGATCCGGCTGATCATCGAGAACAAGCTCCGTCTCGGGCTGCTGGAGCTGTTCGAGCGCTCCCACGCGCTCTATGCCGGCTTCGACAAGGCGAAGGCCGACGGCGTGGCCCGGGCCCTTCTCGACTTCTTCGCCGACCGCCTGAAGGTCCCTCTCCGCGACCAGGGCCTGAAGCACGATCTC
>CAZZLX010000855.1:0-1607 GCA_964655235.1 uncultured Rhizobium sp. | reverse complement strand
CCGATGTTCGAGGTCGGGCCCGGCTCGAAGAAGTCGACCGCGAGGCGTCCGCCGGTGTGCTGCTCCAGCAGCCACTTGCGCACGCCCCAGTACATCACCTGCGGCACCACGACATGCGCGCCGACCGGCAGCGCGAGGAACACGTTGGAGATCGCCGCCATGCCCGAGGCGAAGGTCATCGCCGCCGCACCGCCTTCGAGATCCGCCAGCATCTTTTCGAGCAGCGACTGGGTCGGGCCGTCGTTGCGCGAGTAAGTGATGCCCTTGGGATAGCTGAGGTCGACGGCGCGCTCGAAGGTCGTCGCCGCATGCAGCGGCGGTATCACCGCGCCCGTCTGCTCGTCGATGTATCCGAGGGCCTGCGCCGCCCGCGTCGCCGGATCGAGGTTGGAGAGGTCGTGCGCCACGATCAGGCCGCCGGCATCGGCAGCAGTTCCTTCGGCGCCTTCCAGCCCGGCAGCTTGGCGATCTTCGCCGCCCACGCCTTGACCGCCGGGAAGGCATCGAGGCTGAGATCGGCCTCGTCGACATAGGCGCAGTCGACCGCGACCGCGACGTCGGCCAGCGACGGCGCATTGCCGACCAGCCATTCCGCCTTGCCGAGATGATCGTTCAGCATGCCGAGCGCGCGCTCGCCGCGCTTCCTCATGTGCTCGACCACGGCGGCAGGCTCGCCGCCGGAGAAGCGCTTGATACCGCGAGGCTGCGCGATGCCCGGATAGAGCAGATCCAGCTCCCAGGCGAACCATTCCTTGACGCGATAGCGCTCCATGCGGTCCGTCGGCCACAGCTTGCCGGTCGTCTCGCCGAGGTATTCGAGGATCACGTCCGACTGCACGATCTTCGCGTCGCCATGCACCAGCGCCGGCACCTGGCCCCAGCGGCTGATCGCCTGGTACTCCGGCGTCTTGCCTTCGCCGCCGCGCAGGTTGACGTGCTTATAGTCGAAGCTCTGCCCGGTCATGTTGAGCGCGGTCCCGACCTTCACGGCCGGGATCGACAGAGCGACGCCGTAGAGCGTGTGGGCAGCCATCGTGTTTCCCCTTAGCCCGCCAGCTTCTTCTTCAAGAGATCGTTGAGCATGGCCGGGTTGGCCTTGCCGCCGGTCGCCTTCATCGTCTGGCCGACGAAGAAGCCGAGCAGCTTGTCCTTGCCCCCACGATACTCGGCGACCTTGTCCTGGTTCTTCGCCATGACCTCGTCGATCGCCTTCTCGATGGCGCCGGTGTCGGAAACCTGGCGGAGCCCCCTCTCCTCGACGATCGCGGCCGCCTCCTTGCCGGTCTCGACCATCGCCTCGAAGACTTCCTTGGCGATGCGGCCGGAGATCGTGCCGTCGGAGATCAGGTCGATCAGGCCGCCGAGCGCCGTCGCCGAGACCGGCGAGTCTTGTATCGCCTTGCCGGTGCGGTTGAGCGCGCCGAACAGCTCGGTCGTCACCCAATTCGCGGCGAGCTTGGCGTCGCGTCCCTTGGCGACGGTCTCGTAGAACTGCGCCGTCTCGGCTTCGGCCACCAGCACGCCCGCATCGTAGGGCGTCAGCTTGTAGTCGGAGACGTAGCGCGCCTTCCTTGCATCCGGCAGCTCCGGCAGTTTGCCCTTGAGGT
>CAZZLX010000854.1:0-1625 GCA_964655235.1 uncultured Rhizobium sp. | reverse complement strand
CCAAGGCCGCCCGACCGAGAAGGAGGTGCTGACCAGCCGCCTGATCGACCGTCCGCTGCGCCCGCTGTTCCCGCACGGCTTCCGCAACGAGGTGCAGGTCATCTGCACGGTGCTGAGCCATGACATGGAGAACAACCCGGACATCGTCGCGATGGTCGGTGCCTCGGCGGCCCTCACGCTGTCGGGCATTCCGTTCCTGGGCCCGATCGGCGCGGCGCGCGTCGGCTACGTCAACGGGCAGTACACGCTGAACACCCAGCGTGCGGGCGTGGAGCAGTCCCAGCTCGACCTCGTCGTCGCCGGCACCACCGAAGGCGTGCTGATGGTCGAGTCCGAGGCGAAGGAGCTCTCGGAAGAGATCATGCTCGGCGCCGTGATGTTCGGCTTCCAGTCGTTCCAGCCGGTGATCCAGGCGATCATCGACCTGGCCGAAGTCGCGGCGAAGGAGCCGTGGACGCTCTCGGAGGCGCCGCCGGAAGTGAAGGCGGTCACCGACAAGCTGACCAGCGCGGTTTCGAACGAGCTGGCCCAGGCCTATCTCGAGACGGTGAAGCAGGAGCGCTACAAGAAGATCGACGCGATCAAGGCGAAGGCGAAGGCCCTGGTCGAGGGCAACGAGGCCGAGGCCAAGGTCTTCGGCGAGGTCTTCAAGGAGCTCGAGAGCAACATCGTCCGCGGCAACATCCTCGCCGGCAAGCCGCGCATCGACGGCCGCGACACCAAGACGGTCCGCCCGATCGTCGCGGAGGTCGGCATCCTGCCGCGCGCGCACGGCTCGGCGCTGTTCACCCGCGGCGAGACGCAGGCCCTCGTGGTCGCGACCCTCGGCACCGGCCAGGACGAGCAGATCATCGACGCGCTCGAAGGCGAGTACCGGGAGCACTTCATGCTCCACTACAACTTCCCGCCCTATTCGGTCGGCGAGGCCGGCCGCCTGGGCTCGCCGGGTCGCCGCGAGATCGGCCACGGCAAGCTCGCCTGGCGCGCCGTGCATCCGCTGCTGCCCGAGAAGGAGAAGTTCCCCTACACGATGCGCGTCGTCTCCGAGATCACGGAGTCGAACGGTTCGTCGTCGATGGCCACGGTCTGCGGCTCGTCGCTGGCCCTGATGGACGCGGGCGTTCCGATGCCGCGTCCCGTCGCCGGCATCGCCATGGGCCTGATCAAGGAAGACTCGGGCTTCGCCGTGCTTTCCGACATCCTCGGCGACGGGGATCATCTCGGTGACATGGACTTCAAGGTCGCCGGCACCGAAGCGGGCGTGACCGCGCTGCAGATGGACATCAAGATCACCTCGATCACCGAGGAGATCATGAAGATCGCGCTGGAGCAGGCGCGTTCGGGCCGCCTGCACATCCTGGGCGAGATGGCGAAGGGCCTGAACACGGCCCGCGACTCCGTCTCGAACAACGCGCCCCGGATCACCACGATCACGGTGCCGAAGGACAAGATCCGCGAGATCATCGGACCCGGCGGCAAGGTCATCCGCGAGATCTGTGAGGTCACCGGCGCCAAGATCGACATCGAGGACGACGGCACCGTCAAGGTCGCCGCCGTCGACCAGAACGCCGCCAAGGCCGCCCTCGACTGGATCAAGAACATCGTCGCCGAGCCCGAGATCGGCG
>CAZZLX010000853.1:0-1649 GCA_964655235.1 uncultured Rhizobium sp. | reverse complement strand
GCCGCCGCCGGCCGCGTCGGTCGCGATCGCGCCGCCTCCCGCCGCCGTCCCCGCCGTTCCGACGCCCCAGCCCCCGCCGCCGCCCGCGGTGATTCCGCCCCCGGCTTCGGCCTCGCCGGCGATCGTGCCGCCGAACCCTCCGCCGTCGGCGCCGCCGCCGAGCCCGCCGACCACGACGGGAAGCCTGATCGCCCCGCCCGCGCCGCCGCCGGTGGCTCCCGCGCCGTCGGGCACGTCGTCGTCGAGCGCCGCTCCTCCGTCGCCGCCGCCGGCCGCGATCCCGGCGCCTCCGCCGCCACAGATGGCCGCGCGTCCGCCGTCGCCACCGCCGGCAGCAGCGCCGCGCAGCGGCGGCAGCGGCGAGTGGCGAGTCCAGCTCGGATCCTTCCCGGCGGCCGACCAGGCGAACGCCCAGTGGGATCGGCTCAAGAAGTCCTTTGCCGAGCTGCAGCCGCTCGGCCTCACCACGGTGCGCGTCGATCTCGGCGACAAGGGCGTCTGGTATCGCCTGCAAGCCGGGCCGCTCGGCGAGCCCCAGGCCCGCGCGCTCTGCGAGGATCTCAAGTCGAAGAAGCGGGACTGCCTCGTTGTCAGACCCTAGCCGGCCTTCGGCCGTCATCTATGGCGTCTCCGGGACAGTCCTGACCGAAGCCGAGCGCCGCTTCTTCGCGCGCACCAATCCGCTGGGCTTCATCGTCTTCCTGCGCAACCTGCAGACACCGGAGCAGGCCCGCACGCTGGTCTCGGCGATGCGCGAGTCCGTCGGCCGTCCGGACGCGCCGGTGCTGGTCGACCAGGAAGGCGGCAGGGTCACGCGCTTCAAGCCGCCGCATTGGCGGAAGGCGCCCGCCGCCGGACGCTTCGCCGCGCTCGCCGGGCGCAATCCGGGCGAGGCCGCGGAAGCAACGCGCCTCAATGCGCGCCTCATCGCGGCCGAGCTCATCGACGTCGGCGTCACCGTCAACTGCCTGCCGGTGCTCGACCTGGCGCTCGCCGGCGCCCACGACGTGATCGGCGACCGCGCCTTCGGCGGCGATCCGAAGACGGTCACGACGCTGGGCCGTGCCCAGGCGGAGGGACTGCTCGATGGCGGCGTGCTGCCGGTGATAAAGCACATGCCAGGCCATGGCCGGGCGCTGGTCGACAGCCACGAGAAGCTGCCGCATGTCGACGCCGACCTGAAGACGCTGGAGGCGACCGACTTCGTGCCGTTCCGCGAGCTCGCCCGGCTTCCCTGGGGCATGACCTGCCACGTCGTCTACACGGCGATCGACACGCGTCCCTCGACGCTCTCGCCCGTGGTCATCGACCGCATCATCCGCGGCCATATCGGCTTCGACGGCCTGCTTTCGACCGACGACATCGGCATGGGCGCGCTTCCCGGCCGCCTCGGCGATCGCACGAAGGCCTCGCTCGCCGCCGGTTGCGACGTGGTTCTCCACTGCACCGGCGACATGGCCGAGATGGAAGAGGTCGCCGCTGCCGCCTCGCCGCTGACCGAGGCCGCGATGGTGCGCGTCGCCGAGGGAGAGCGCCGTCGCACGCCGCCCAAGCCGATCGACTTTCGCGCCGCGTCTGCCCGCGTCGACCAGCTTCTGGCCGCGGCCTAAAGGCACCCCTTCATGGATGTGGTCGCCGACATTCTCTAC
>CAZZLX010000852.1:0-1651 GCA_964655235.1 uncultured Rhizobium sp. | reverse complement strand
TCAGCTGGCTTCCCTGGCCGTCGCGGAGCCGGATGGTGCGGATCGTGATCGCCTCGACCGATCCGGACTTGCCGTCGAGGTCGACGACGTCGCCGACGTTGATCGTGTCCTCGAAAAGGATGAACATGCCGGTGATCACGTCCTTCACCAGCGCCTGCGAGCCGAAGCCGATAGCGAGGCCGACGACTCCGGCGCCGGCCAGCAGCGGCGCGATGTTGATGCCGAGCTCGGAGAGCACGGTGAGGCCGACCACCATGACCAGCGCCACGAAGATCACGGTGCGGAGCAGCGGCAAGAAGGTGCGGAGCCGCGCGTTCCGCGTGTCCTGGCGGTCGAGGCGGCGGATCTTGCGCTCGATGAGAGCGCTCGCGACTTCCCAGACGACGACGCCGAGGCCGATGGCGAAGGCGATCGTCACCAGCATGCCGACGAAGCGCCGCCCCCGCTCGGACGAGAGCCACACCACGCTGTCGACGCCCCAGATCTGCAGCAGCAGTACGGCGCCGCCGATCCAGAGCACCGTCGAGACGATCTTGCGGAGGATCGGCAGGTAGAGATTGGCGCGGCTTTCCAGGGATGGGTACCGGACGCGCAGCTCGTCGGCGACGGTGAAGGCGCGGTCCATGAGGAAGCGCAGGCCCGAGGAAAGCAGCCAGAGCGCGATGGCGACCGCGATGGTGCCGAGCGTCCGCTGGACGACAAACTCGAAGCCGCCGGGCAGGTCGAGCGCCCAGATGAAGTAGATCACCGCGACATAGAAGATCGCGAGCCCGTGCCAGCAGCCGGCCAGCGTCTGCCGGATGCGGTGCACGCGTCGGCGAAGTCCCTTCCGCTCGGCCGCATCGCCGCTACCGCGAAGCCAGCCGGTGACGACATGGCGGTTCTGCAGGATGAAGATGACCAGGAGGGTAGCGGCGGTCAGGCCCAGGATCCGCATCATCACCCCGTGGCCCGCGCGCGGCAGGCCGAGCGGTACCAGCGCATCGATGAAGGTGACGCCGTAGATCCAGAGATTGGTCAGGCGACGAACCCAGATGTGCAGGTACTGCGCGGTCTCGTCGTCGATCGGCGGCACGCGCAGCTTTGGCGCCCTTGGCGCCAGTGCGAGTCTTGCGATCAGGCCGACGGCGCGGGCGAGGACGAAGCCGTTCAGCAGCGTCGCCGCCATCAGCTCGGCGGTCAGGCCGCCGCTGGCGCTGGAGAAGCCCACCGTCATCGGCAGGGCGAGGTTGGCGGTGATGGCGAACAGCACGAGCGGAACGAGCTCGACGCCGGCGAGAAGGACCAGGTGGCCGGCCTTCGACCAGGCGTTGCCCGGCACTCGGGTCTCGAGCGTCTTGCGGGGCTTGGAAAGGGCGAAGCGCGCGATCGCCTCGACCAGCAAGGCCGCGCCGAAGACCGCGAGCAGCCGGACCAGCGTTTCCAGGAGCTGGCTCCGCATCACGGGGTCGAAGGCGATGCGATGGGCCCAGTTGGTGATACGCCGGCCGGCGCGTTCGAAATCGAGCGCGTCCCAGAGCTCGACCGAAAACCGGTTGATGCGGACCGCCAGCGTATCGATCGCCAGCTGCGAGAGCTCGCCGACCGGGCTTTCAGCCGCCGCCTCGGGCTCGTGGGCGGGCTCGTGGGGTCGCTCGTGATCGCGCTCCCC
>CAZZLX010000851.1:0-1657 GCA_964655235.1 uncultured Rhizobium sp. | reverse complement strand
CGCATCAGCACCATCAGCGTTCCCGAGGCGCCGACCAGCGCCGAGCCGAGCCCGAAGGTGAGCGCGTAGAGGCGCTTGACGTCGAGGCCGACGACCTGGGCGCCGAGCAGGTTGTCGGCGCAGGCGCGGATTGCGGTGCCGAGTTCGGTGAAGCGGAAGAAGAGGAACAGTCCCCCGGCAAGCGCGATCGCCGCGCCCGCCGCATAGACGCGGACGGTGTCAAGCAGCATCGGGCCGAGTTCGAAGGAATCGTAGGCATAGTCGACGCGCACGTGGCGCGCATCCGGACCGAAGGCGAGCAGAAGCCCATTGAGCACGATCAGCGAGACCGCGACCAGCAGCATGAACTGCTCGTGCTCAGGCCGTCCGATGAATGGCTCGATCAAGTGGCGCTGCAGCGCGTAGCCGAAGGCGAACAGCGCCGCCGCCGCCAGCGGCAGGAGAAGAAGCGGATCGACGCCAAGCGAGGTCGCGATCGCCCACACCATGTACATCGACGCCACCGTCAGCTCGCCATGGGCGAAGTTGACGACGCGGACGACGCCGAAGATCACCGAGAGGCCGAGCGCCATCAGCCCGTAGACGAGGCCGGTAAGCACGCCCGAGGCGACGATGTCGAGATAGACTTCCACGAAGGTTAGCGAGGGCGGATGGAGTCTGTAGCTCCACCCCCACCCTGCCCTCCCCCATCAAGGGGGAGGGTTCCGAGGGAAGGCTTCGCTCGAACCCCGTGCCCCCTCAGCGGGAGAGGGATGGGGTGAGGGGTCTTAGCTTCGATGATCAAGCCTGGCGGCCACGCCAGCCGGGCATCGGGAACACCGGCTTGGCGGTCGCGGCCGAGGCCGGCAGCACCACGGTCGGCGTGCCCTTGATGTTCTGCACCGCGTTCGAACCGATGTTGACGTTCTGGCCCTTGGCGTCGAAGGCGATCGTGCCGCCGGTGATCACGTGGTCGGCGATGTCGGTCTTGCGCAGCGCCTCGGCGATCTCCTTCGGATCGCGCGAGCCGGCACGCTTGGCCGCGTCCGCCGCGACCAGCAGCGCCTCGAAGGTGAATCCGACGTTGAACGCCTCGACGGCGAAGCGGAGGTTCGGGAACTTCTTGGCGTAGGCGGCGCCGAGCCGCTTGGTCATCGGCGCGTTGAAGTTCGGCCAGGCGACGTTGGTGACGCAGTAGTCGGCATAGCCGCCGAGCGCCTTGAAGAACTCCTCGTCGTACATGCCGGGGCTGCCGGGGCTGATGATGCCCTTCGGCTCGTAGCGCTGCTTGACCATCTCGCGGATGAGCCGGATCGCGTCGCCGCCGCGCGTGGTCACCAGCACGAGGTCCGCACCCGAGGCCTTGCACTTGGTGACCTCGATCGCGAGATCCTGGGCGCGCGGGTCGTAGGCGATGTTCTCGACGATCTTGAACGGCATGTCGAGCTTGGGGAACAGCGCGTCGATGGCGGCGCGGTTGGCCTGGCCGAAGGTGTCGTTGGCGTGGATGAAGACCGCGCTCTTCGGCGTCTGTCCGGTCGCCTTGAACATGTCCTTCATCAGGCCCAAGCCGTTCCGTACCAGGTCAACGCTGGTCGGGAAGTTGCGGAAGACGTACTTGAAGCCCTGCTCGGTGATCTGCGGTGCGGCGGCGATGTTGATGACGAAAGGCACCGCC
>CAZZLX010000850.1:0-1657 GCA_964655235.1 uncultured Rhizobium sp. | reverse complement strand
GCCATGCTGTGACTCGAGCGCCTCGAGCCAATGATCGAGCCGATGCACATCGTCCTAGGCGGGCTTGCGCGCCTGCGGAAAGGTCTCGGCCTCGACGATGGTGCCGACGCGGATGTCGACCTTGTCGAAGTCGCCGTACTGGATCTGCGGGCGAGGGGCTGAAGACGAGGCAGCCATGGACGTCCTCTCAATCGAAGAGGACGCCCGAGTGCCACAGACGACCAGAGCGCTCAAGACGCCAAAGGATCAGGCGACCTACTTCTTCGCCTTCGCCACCGCGCCCTTGAGCTCGTCCAGGCTCTCGGACACGCGCTTGCTCATGACGCCCAGCGCCTCGGCGTTCGCCTTCGACGCCATCTCGACCATCTCGCGGTAGTTCGCCATCGCCTGCTCGAAGGCGGTCTTGATCGCGTCGGTCTGGCGGGCGACCCGGTCCTCCGGGGTGCCGTCGGCCAGCATGGTCTTCACCTGGCGGTTGGCGTCTTCCATGGCGCTCTTCAGGATCTCGCTCTGGCGGCGGAAGATCGCCTGGGCGCCCTCGGCGGCCAGCTGGTTGGCCTGGGCGAAGGCCTCCATGTTCTTGCGGTTGGCGGCCATGATCGCTTCCCAGTCGAAGCCGGGCATCTTCATGTCGCCCATCATCTTCTGCATCGCCTGCATGTCGAAATCGAGGAACGGGTTCTTGGCCACCTGGGGACTCCTCCGGTTATGCTGCAGCGCAGCAAACTAGTTTAAGCGCCGCTGCCACTCCCGTCAACCCGCATTTTGCGGTGCAACATAAATACGCCCGTCAAGCGCCCGGCCGAAAGGCTCGGCCCGCTTCAGGGCCGCATCGAGCGCGGCCATGGTCGCGCTCAGATCTTCGCTCTCGTCGGTTAAGAAAGTGCGAAGGCTGGAAAGCCAAACCAGCGCCAGCCCCTTGGCCCGGAGCGCGCCGCGAATGCCCGACGTATCGAGGCCGGCCGCCTCCAGCATCCAGTTCATCGAGCGCAGCAGTGCCGGCCAGCCGCAGAGCGCCTGGAGCGGATCGCGCGTGAGCCCGTCGACGATCGAGGAGACCGCCGCCTTGTGCGGCTTCAGCGCATCGAAGCGCCGCATCAGCACGTCGAACAGGCGGTCGCGCACCGGCTCGGAAAGATCGGGTGCCGGCCCGGCCAGCACCGCCGCGTCGATGCGGCGAAGGAAGGCGCGGACGACATGGGATTTGCTCGGCGCCGCCTCGTGCAGCTCGGCGAGGCTCAGGCCCGCCTCCCTGGCGATCTCGCGCAAGGAAATCTGCGCCCACGGGCGCTCGCCGGCGAGCTTCAGCGCCGCGTCGACCAGGCGTTCGAGGGACATCGTTCGCTCACCGGCCATCCGAAATTATTGCGCAGCAATTTTGCGAAGGCCAGTGCGCAAAGCGTGACACCGCCCCGCGTCAGCGAAAGCCTTCCGGCAATTCCTTCACGACATCGTTCGGGTCGTACCAGCTCGCGCCGTCGCTGCGCCAGATGTGGGTGGTGCCGCGGTTAGTCACCGGTGTGTCGAGACAGCCCAGCCGCAGCATCACGTTCGCCTGGCCCGCGCGATCGGCGACGAGATGCGAGCCGCAGATAGTGCAGAAGCGTCGGAACTTGCCGGGCGCGGACTCGATCGCCGAGAGCTTCTCCTCGCCCTT
>CAZZLX010000849.1:0-1658 GCA_964655235.1 uncultured Rhizobium sp. | reverse complement strand
GAACCTGTGACCCCTACCATGTCAAGGTAGTGCTCTCCCGCTGAGCTACGCGCCCGCCTGTCGAGGCGGTCAAGGCCACCGAGGGCGTGCCTCTACCATCAAAGGCCGCCGTCGCGCAACAGGCTGTGCCGTTCCACGCATTTTCGCCGACGCGCCGGTGACAGCGCCGGCACTTTCGTCTAAATCGCTGAGCATGGACATCGGGGGTGAAGCCGCCTTAGGCCGGTCGCCGATCGCGCTCAACGAGCCTGATCGCCTGGTGCTTCCCATCGTGCTGGCATCGCCCCATAGCGGACGCGACTATTCCAGGGACTTCCTGGCCCTGGTCGAGGTTCCGGAGGGCGAGCTGCGAAGGGCGGAGGACGCGTTCGTCGACCGTTTGCTGTCGGCCGCGCCCGACCTCGGCGTGCCCCTGCTGGCGGCCGAATTCCCGCGCTCCCGGGTGGACGTCAACCGCGAGGCGCTCGAGCTCGACCCGGAAATGTTCGACGGCCAGCTTCCGGCCGAGGCGAACACGCGCTCGCCGCGCGTCGCCGCCGGCCTCGGATCCATTCCCAAGCTGTCGGCCGGAGGCCGGCCGATCTATCGCCGTCCCCTGCCCGTCGCCGATGCGCTGGAGATGATCGAGCGCTTCTGGCGCCCCTATCACCACGCCCTCTCGCAGCTGGTCCGGACCGCCCAGGCGAGCTTCGGCGTGGCCCTCCTGCTCGACTGCCATTCGATGCCCTCGGCCGGCGGCGTCGGGGACGGCGCCGGCGGCGAGACGCTGGCCGACATCGTGCTCGGCGACGTCTGGGGCCAATCCTGCGATCCGCTGCTGGTCGAATGCGCCGAGAGCTACTTGGCCGCACGCGGCTACGCGGTGGTGCGCAATGCGCCCTACGCCGGCGGCTACACCACGCGCCACTACGGGCGTCCCGGCGACGGCGTGCATGCGCTGCAGATCGAGATCAACCGCGCGCTCTACCTGGACGAGGCGCGGATCGAGCCGACCGCCGCCTTCCCGCAGGTCTCGCGCGATCTCCTGGGCCTGGTCGAGGCGCTCGGCCGCGCCACGCTGGGGCTTCGCCCGCAGCGATGACGGACGACGTGGTCATCCGGCCGGCGACGCCGGCGGATCTTCCCGACATCCAGCGCATCTACGGCCATCATGTGACGACGGGCTTCGCGAGCTTCGAGGAGGTCGCGCCCGATCTCGCGGAGATGACCCGGCGTTACACCGCGATCGTCGAGGCGGGCTTCCCCTATCTCGTGGCCGAGGCCGGCGGACGGGTCGTCGGCTACACCTATTGCGGGTCTTACCGCCCTCGCCCCGCCTACCGCTATTCGGTCGAGAACTCGGTTTATCTGGCGCCGGAGTCGGCGCGCAAAGGCATCGGTCGGATGCTGCTTTCGGCGCTGATCGAGCGCGCGACGGCGCTCTGCAAGCGCCAGATGGTGGCGGTGATCGGCGACAGCGCCAATAACGCCTCCATCGGGCTCCACACGGCGCTCGGATTCAGGATGGTCGGCGTGATCGAGGGGGCCGGCTTCAAGCACGGCCGCTGGGTCGACAGCGTGCTGATGCAGCGCGCGCTCGGACCCGGCCTGAGCCCGCCGCCCGACGCCTAAAAAAAGAGCCCAGAAAGAAAAGAGGCCGTGCCACGAAGGCACGGCCC
>CAZZLX010000848.1:0-1659 GCA_964655235.1 uncultured Rhizobium sp. | reverse complement strand
GGTGAGAGCGAGCAGTCCGCCCTTCGACGCCGAGTAGGATTCGGTGTCAGGTTCCGACATCAGGGCGCGGGTTGAAGCTATGGCGACGAAGGCGCCGTTAGCCTTGCGGAGAGGCTTCTCAGCGGCTCGCGCGAACAGGAACGAGGCCGTCAGGTTGACATCGATGACGCGCCGCCAGTCGGCGAGCGTGTGCCGCCGGAGCGGAACGCGGTTCATGATCCCAGCATTCGAGACGACGCCGTCGAGCCGGCCGAAGCGTTTTAGCGCCGCGGCGACCGCGTTCTTGGCTGTCGACTCCTCCGCGACATTGCCGGTGACGATCTCGACGTGGCGCTTCTGGCGGCCGAAAACCCGCCCGAGCGCCGCGGCAGTCAGGTCGACGACACCGAGCCGCCAGCCGTCGTCCAGCAGCCGCCGCGCCGTTGCCCGGCCGATCCCGCTGGCCGCTCCGGTGACGATCGCGACCCGGGACTCCGTCATGTACCTCTCTCTCAGCGTGACGCGAGCTGCTGAACGCTCGAATAGTGCTCGCGGAGTGTCGGCAGGGCCTGTCCCGCCAGGAACCTCAGACTGCGATTTTCGCCTCCCCGCGCATAGGCGGTAAAGAGGGGGATCGCATCGCCGTGCATGCGGCTCATCTCGGTCATGAACAGGAGGTCGATCTCGTTGGGCGAGGCGCTGACCAGCCGATCGAGGCGGGATTGCAGATCGGGATCGAGCTTCTCGGGCAGGCTGAGCTTCGCCGAAGCGGCGGCTTCGTAGATGTAGGATTTGCCGGTCTCGTAGTCGTCGATGATCTGCTCGGCGAACTTGCGCACCCGGCGGTCCGTCGAACGCTTCAGCAGCGCGTCGCTTGCCAGGATCGCGAATTGGCTTGCGGCCGCCGCGCGCTCGGCGAACTCTTGCGACGTGGGCGCCGATTGAGCCGTCGCCGGCCGCGGGATGACGGCGAGCGACAGCATAAGCAACAAAATGACTCGCTTCACGACCCGGCTCCCTGTCGACGGTGGCGGCAAGTGGCCGCTTAACCGTCGAAGCTCCCGGGCGTTGCGGTGGCGTCGAGTACAAAACGGCAATCGAGGTGCTAGAGCACCCGCTCGCCGAACTTCTTCACCGCCGTCTCGGAAAGTGTGAGGCCGAGGCCCGGGGCGTCGTTCAAGGTCATCCAGCCGTCAGCGATTTGAGGCGGGTTCTCGAACAGCTCAGCCTGAAGGGGATCGCGTTCGGGGTCGGTGAAGGATTCGACGATCAGGCCTGCCGGGGTCGAGGCCACGAGCTGGGCGTGGATGAAGCAGTCGTGGTGCGGGGCGACGTGGACGTGGTTCAGCTCGCACAGCGCAGCCAGCTTGCGGCCCTCGGTGAAGCCGCCGGCCATGGTGCAGTCGAACTGCAGGATCTGGATGGCCTGCTCCTCCAGCATCGCCCGGCAGCCATAGCTGGTGAGCTCGCTCTCGCCCCCCGACAGGGGTATCCGGGTGCGTTGCGCCAGCAGCTTGAGCTCGCGCCGGTCGTCGGCCCAGCGCACCGGCTCTTCGAGCCAGCGCGGATTCAGCGGCTCGAGCAGGCGGGCCCCTTCGACCGCAGTCTGCAGATCCCAGGCGCGGGTCACGTCGACCATCAGGTCGCGGTCGGGGCCGATCACGTCGCGGACCACCTCCA
>CAZZLX010000847.1:0-1662 GCA_964655235.1 uncultured Rhizobium sp. | reverse complement strand
AGACCGCCGAGATCGGCAGCGCCGACTGCACGCGGGTCTGGACGTCCTTCTGCTCGAGCGCGCTCTGCAGCGAGAGCGCGTTGATGACGGTCGCCAGCATGCCCATGTAGTCGGCGGTCGCGCGCTCCATGCCGGTCGCGGCACCGGAGACGCCGCGGAAGATGTTGCCGCCGCCGATCACGACGCAGACCTCGACGCCGAGCTTGAGCACCGACTTGATCTCGTCGGCGACGCGCTGGACGACGACCGGATCGAGCCCGAATTCCTGCTCCCCCATCAGGGCTTCGCCGGAGATCTTGAGGAGAACCCGGCGGTAGCCCTTCTTCGGAGCAGGAGCGTTCATGTGGCTCAGCCCTTGACCTGGGCCGCGACCTCGGCCGCGAAGTCTTCCTGCTTCTTCTCGATGCCCTCGCCGAGCGCGTAGCGGACGAAGCCCGCGACCTTGATCGGCGCTCCGGCTTCCTTCGCCGCCTGCTCGACGACCTTCGAGACCTTGGTCTCGCCGTCGACGACGAAGACCTGCTCGAGCAGCACGCTCTCCTCGTAGAACTTGCGCAGGCGCCCCTCGACCATCTTGGCGATGACCTCGGGCGGACGGCCGCTGGCCTGCGCCTGCTCGGTCAGGATGTTGCGCTCGCGCTCGACGGTCGCGGCCGGAACCTCGGCGGTCGAGACCGAGATCGGATTGGCGGCGGCCACGTGCAGCGACAGCTTGTGCGCCAGCTCCTGCAGCTTCGCCGTGTTGCCGGCGGACTCCAGCGCCACCAGCACGCCGATGCGGCCGAGGCCGGGGGTCAGCGCGTTGTGCATGTAGGAGGCGACCACGCCCTGGCCGACGCTGAGCACGGTCGAGCGGCGGAAGTTCATGTTCTCGCCGATGGTCGCGATCAGGTCGGTCAGCGTGTCGCCGACCGTCTTGGCGCCCATCTTCGCCGCCTTCAGCTTCTCGACGTCGCCGCCGGCATCCAGCGCGATCTCGGTCGCCGCCTTGACGAAGTCCTGGAATTTGTCGTTGCGGGCGACGAAGTCGGTCTCGGCATTGACCTCGACCACCGCGCCCTTGGTGCCCTTCGCGGCGACGCCGACCAGGCCTTCGGCAGCGATGCGGCCGGACTTCTTGGCGGCGGCCGACAGGCCCTTCTTGCGCAGCCAGTCGCTCGCCTCTTCGATGTCGCCCTTGGTCTCGGCCAGCGCCTTCTTGCAATCCATCATGCCCGCGCCGGTCTTCTCGCGGAGCTCCTTCACCAGCTGGGCGGTGATCTCGGCCATCGTCCTACTTCCTTCGCGTTCTTTAAGTCTGTCTTACGTGTCGTTCATGGCGAAACGGCGGCGTTTCAAGGCGCCGCCGTTTCGGGATTCTGCTATCGCGGCAGAGCTCCGGTCAGGCGGTCGCCTCGGCCTGCGGCTGCTCGGTCGCCTCGGCGCCTTCCTCGGCCGGGGCGCCGTCGCCCGCTTCCTCGGACTCGCCGATGTCGACGCCGGCGGCCACCATCTCGGCCTGCAGGCCGTCGAGGACCGCCGAGGAGACGAGGTCGCAGTAGAGCGTGATGGCGCGGAGCGCGTCGTCGTTGCCCGGGATCGGGTAGGTGACGCCGGCCGGATCGGAGGTGGAATCGATCACCGCGACCACCGGGATGCCGAGCTTGCCGGCTTCCTGGACCG
>CAZZLX010000846.1:0-1662 GCA_964655235.1 uncultured Rhizobium sp. | reverse complement strand
GCGCCGCAGGCGGCGCCGAACTTCTTGAACGGCTCCTGCACGGCGTGGTTGTCGGTGCCGGCGGCGATCCGGATCATGTCGGCGCTGACGGTCTCGAGGTTCTTCGCGGCGCCGTCGAACTCGGCCTTGGCCTGCCAGATCTCGGCTTTCGCGTGATTCTTGCCGCCGTTCGGAACCGCGGCCATGTCCGTGCCGGCCGGGAACCAACCCGGCATCGCCTTGGCGTGGTTGTTGATCACGGTCGCCGCGGCGACGACCTGCGGGTGGCCCGCCACTTCCTTCTGGTTCTGGTTGATCCGGCCCATCGCGCCGCCCAGTTCCTTCATCGCAGCGACACGCTGCTCGTGAACCTGCTGCGGCGACTGGGCCAGCGCCTGGGGCGCGCTGCCGAGGCTCACGGCCACGAATGCTGCGGCCAAGGCCAAGGTCAGGGTGCGAAACTTCATGTGGTCAATTCCTCCGGTGGATAGGGATTACGCCACCGTACTCGCGCCCCCGCCCAAGCACGGCGGGGCGATCATGCCCCGAGCGTCGCGTCCTAGGCAACGCAGGCCGGACCGGTTAGTCTTCACAAGCATTTGAGCGTTCAGGGGTGGAGACGCAGATGCAGCGCCTTCTGGTCGTGGCCGTGGCGACCGTCGTGGTGCTGGGCGTTCTGATCGGGGGCGGGCTCTATTGGCTCGGCCTCGGCGGCCGCCCGGACGTGCCGCCCGCCCAGCAGCAGGCCGCATCGCCGGCGCAGCCCCTCAATCCGCCCCCGAGCACGCCGTCCCCGCAGACGCCGGGCGCCACCGCGCCCATCCAGGCGGCGGCTCCGCCGGCACCCGCGCCCGCCGCTCCGCCCGCCGCGCCCGCTCAAGTTCCCGCTCAGCCTGCCGCCCAACCTCCGGCAGCCGCCGCGCCGACGCCGCCCTCCTTCGATGTCGTCCGGATCTCGCCCGATGGCAGCGCCGTGATCGCCGGCCGCGCCGCGCCTGGCGCCCGCGTCACGGTCAAGGACGGGGACAAGGAGCTGGGGCAGGTGACCGCCGACAACCGCGGCGAATGGGTCCTTCTGCCGACGGCCCCCCTGGCCCCCGGCGGACGCACGCTCACCTTGGGCGCGAAGGTCGGTGACGGCCCGAGCGTCGCCTCCGAGCGCGAGGTCGTGCTCGTTGTGCCGGAACGCCAGCGCGACGTCGCCGGGCAGCCGACGACGCAGCCGCCCCAGAGCCTCGCGCTCTCGGTACCGAGCGCCGGCGCAAGCGGCGGCTCGACCGTGATGCAGGCGCCGCCTGCCGCAGCCGGCTCCGGCGCCGCTGGATCCGCCGCACCGCCGCCGCCGCGTCCGATCGCGGCTCCGGCGCCGATCCAGCCCCAGGGCCAGATCACGATCGACGTGGTCGACTACGACAAGGCCGGTCGCGTCGTCCTCTCCGGCAAGGCCCAGCCCGAGGGCGATGTCCGCATCTATCTCGACAACCGCATCATCGGCGAGACGCCGAGCGGGTCCGGGCAGTGGAAGCTGACGCCGAAGGACGACGTCGCCGTCGGCAACTACACGCTCCGGGCCGATCTTCTCGGCCCGGGCGGCCGCGTGGTCGCACGCGTCGAGCTGCCGTTCCAGCGCGCCGCGGTGACGCCTGAGATCCTGGCCGGCGGCAAGGTCGTGGTCCAGCCGGG
>CAZZLX010000845.1:0-1664 GCA_964655235.1 uncultured Rhizobium sp. | reverse complement strand
AGAGGGGCGGCCGTTCGGTCGAGGCGGTCGAGGCTGCGATCGTCGTCATGGAGAACAGCCCGCATTTCAACGCTGGCCACGGCGCCGCGCTGACCGAGAATTCCGAGCACGAGCTCGATGCCTCGATCATGGACGGCGAGACGCTGGGTGCCGGCGCTCTCTGCGCCGTGCGCACGATCAAGAATCCGATCAAGGCCGCCCGCGCGATCATGGAGAAGTCCGACCTCCTGCTGATCGCCGGGGGGGCGGCCGACGACTTCGCCAAGCGCGCCGGGCTCGAGGTCGTGCCCAACAGCTATTTCACCACCCAGCGCCGCATCGACGCGCTGGCGTCGCTCAAGGCGAAGGCGGCGCGCCAGCAGATCGGTCAGGCGAGCGAGGCGGAGCGCCACGGCACGGTCGGCGCGGTCGCGCTCGATGGGAAGGGCAACCTCGCCGCAGGCACGTCGACCGGCGGCTTCAACAACAAGCCGGTGGGACGCGTCGGCGACTCGCCGATCATCGGTGCGGGCACCTATGCCGCCAACGGCAGCTGCGCGGTCTCCTGCACCGGCATGGGCGAGATCTTCATCCGCCGCGTCGCGGCTTATGACGTCTCGGCCCGCATGCGCTACGCCGGCAAGGGTCTGCGCGAGGCGGCCGATGCGGTGATATCGGCGGTAGGTTCGCACAAGATCGGCGCCGGCCTCGTCTCTGTCGATGCCGCTGGCCAGGTCTACGCGCCGTTCAACACGCTCGGCATGGCGCGCGGCTGGATCGAGGCGAACGGCAAGGTCTTCGTCGCGACCCATCAGGACGTGCACGAGATGGGGGCGGCGTGAGCGACGAGCCGGTCCTCATCTGGGGCGCAGGTGCGATCGGCGGCACCCTCGCAGCCTGGTGGGCGCGCGCCGGGATCCCTGTCCTCGCCGTCGACATCCAGCGCGATCATGTCGAAGCCCTGCGCACCAAAGGCCTCACGATCGAAGGACCGGTCGACAGCTTCACCCAGGTCGTATCGGCAAGGACGCCGGAAGAGCTGACCGGCACCTATCGCCGTGTCGTCCTGGCGGTGAAGGCGCAGCAGACGGAAGGCGCCGTCGACGCGCTGGCCCGCCACGTGGCTCCGGACGGCTTCGTGCTCTCGGCGCAGAACGGCCTCAACGAGGTGGTGATCGCGCGCAAGCTCGGCGACGAGCGCACCATGGGCTGCTTCGTCAACTATTCGGGCGACCTGCATGGGCCCGGCCGTATCATGCTCGGCAGCCGCGGCTCCGTGGTGGTGGGCGAGATCGACGGGGCCATCCGCGAGCGCACGCGCGCCATGCATAAGCTGCTGCAGGTCTTCGAGCCGGACGCGAAGCTGACCGACAACATCTGGGGCCAGCTCTGGGGCAAGATCGCCTACAGCGCCATGCTGTTCGCGACCTCTCTCAATCACGACTCCATGGCCGACAACTTCGCCGACCCGGCCCGCTTTCCCGCCTTCGATCGCCTCGGCCGCGAGGTCATCGCCGTCGCCATGGCTCGCGGGGTTAAGCCGCTCGGCTTCGGCGGCTTCGATCCGGCGGCCTTCGCGCCGGGTGCGGGAGAGGCGGCCGCGCGTACGGCGATCGCCTGGCTGGTTGAGTTCAACCGCGCCTCGGCCAAGACCCATTCCGGCGTCTATCGCGATCTCGCCGTGC
>CAZZLX010000844.1:0-1666 GCA_964655235.1 uncultured Rhizobium sp. | reverse complement strand
TGCTGGATCTTGTGCATGCCGAGGATGGCGGACTGCGGCGGGTTCAGGATCGGGGTCGAGAGCAGCGAGCCGTAGACGCCGCCGTTGGAGATCGTGAACGTGCCGCCGGTGAGGTCTTCGATCGTGAGCTTGCCGTCGCGCGCCTTCTTGCCGAGACCGTTGATGGTCTTCTCGATCTCGGCGAAGCCCATTTGGTCGGCATCGCGGACCACCGGCACGACGAGGCCCTGCTCGGTGCCGACGGCGACGCCGATGTCGTAGTGGTTCTTGTAGATGAGATCGTCGCCGTCGATCTCGGCGTTGACCGCCGGCAGCTCCTTGAGCGCCGCCAGGCTCGCCTTCACGAAGAAGCTCATGAAGCCGAGCTTCACGCCGTGGCGCTTCTCGAACTGCTCCTTGTAGGATTCCCGGAGCGCCATCACGTTCGTCATGTCCACCTCGTTGAAGGTGGTGAGCATGGCGGCGGTGTTCTGCGCCTGCTTGAGCCGCTCGGCGATGCGCTTGCGGAGCCGCGTCATCTTCACGCGCTCTTCGCGGGGCCCAAGGTCGCGAGGCTTGTGCGGCGCGGCGGGCGCGGCCGCCGGCTTCGACTCGACCGCCTGGATCACGTCGCCCTTGGTGAGGCGCCCGTCCTTGCCGGTCCCGGCGATCTTGGACGGATCGACCTTGGTCTCCTCGACCATCTTGCGGACGGCCGGTGACAGTGGCGCGGCAGCGGCCGGAGCCGCGGCCGGCTTCGCCGCCGGAGCGGGAGCCGCAGCGGCGGGCTTGGCCGCCGGCTTCGCCGGCGCGGCCGCACCGGCGGCACCTTCGTTGATCGTGCCGAGGAGGCCGCCGACCTCGACCGTCGCGCCGGCTTCCGCCGTGATCGATCCGAGGGTTCCGGCCGCGGTCGCATTGACCTCGAGCGTGACCTTGTCGGTCTCGAGCTCGACCAGCGGTTCGTCGCGGGCCACCGCGTCACCGACGTTCTTCAGCCACTTGGCGACAGTCGCCTCGGTGACGGACTCGCCCAGCGCGGGCACCTTGATCTCGGTCGCCATGATCGCCTCGTTCTTCTTCTGCTCAGGCCTTAAGGGTCAGCGCCTGGTTGATCAGCTCCGCTTCCTCGCGGTTGTGCCGGCGAAGCAGGCCCGTCGCGGTCGCGGCCGCTCCCGGACGGCCGACATAGCCTGGCCGCGTCGCCTTCATGCCGGCATCAACCATGCACTGCTCGATCCGCCGGTCGACGAAGGTCCAGGCGCCGGCATTCTCCGGCTCTTCCTGGCACCAGACGACCTCGGCCTTGGGAAAGCGCTTCAGTTCCTTGGTCAGCGCATTGAACGGGAACGGATAGAGCTGCTCGAGGCGCATCAGGTAGACGTCCTTGACGCCGCGCTTCTGCCGCTCCTCGAACAGGTCGTAGTAGACCTTGCCCGAGCACAGCACGACCCGCTTGATCTTGTCGTCCGCCGCGAGTTCGCCGTCATCCCAGAGGATCCGGTGGAAGGTCGAGCCCGGGCCCATCTCGGAGAGCTTCGAGATGACCATCTTGTGGCGGAGCAGCGACTTCGGCGACATCACGATCAGCGGCTTGCGGTAAGGCCGCCGGAGCTGGCGCCGGAGCGCATGGAAGTAATTCGCCGGGGTCGTACAGTTGACGACCTGGAGATTGTCCTCGCCGCAG
>CAZZLX010000843.1:0-1666 GCA_964655235.1 uncultured Rhizobium sp. | reverse complement strand
GACGAAGTCGATGCCGAGCGAAGCATCGCGTGAGAAGGTGATGGTCGAGTTCCGCGACAGCATGTCGACCTGGCCCGAGGTCAGCACCGCCCAGCGCTGCTGCACCGAGGTCGGCGTGTACTTGACCTTGCTGGCATCGCCGAAGATGGCGGCGGCGACGGCCCGGCAGAGGTCGACGTCGATGCCGGTCCACACGCCCTTGTCGTCGGCGTAGGAGAAGCCGGGCAGACCGAGATGGACGCCGCATTCGAGGTTGCCGCGCTTCTTGACGTCGTCGAGGGTGCCGGCAGAGGCGGCCGAGGCGGCGACGAGCGCCAAGCCGGCAGCCAGCGCGGTCAAAAAGTTACGCTTCATGGGTATCTTCCCCCTAAATCGCGAAATGGGCCGGGAGATAGCCACGCCGGTCGTGTCGAAGTCAACATGGCGGCCGGGCCTTGACGCAAGCCGCGGTTCGGCTTTGATCCAGTTCCTTTTCCGAACCGGCTCCCGGAGCTCAGATCCTCCCCGTGACCCAGACCCGCCTCGCCGTCGACATCGGCGGCACCTTCACAGATGTCGTATTGGAAACTTCCGGCCGCCGGCTGCTCACCAAGAAGGTGCTGACCACGCCGCGCGCGCCGGAAGAGGCGGTGATGCAGGGAACGCTGGCCTTGCTCGCCGAGGCCGGGATCGCGCTGTCTTCAGTCGACGTGATGGTTCACGGCACGACCTTGGCGACCAATGCGATCATCGAGCGCAAGGGGGCGAAGACGGCGCTGATCGCGACCGAAGGCTTCCGCGACGTGCTCGATATCGCCTACGAGAGCCGCTACGACCAGTACGACATCTTCATCGAGAAGCCGGCGGCGCTAGTCGCGCGCAATCGCCGCTTCACCGTGCCCGAACGCGTCGACGTAGAAGGCCGAGTGCTGCTGGCGCTCGATGAGAAGGCCGCAGCCGGCTTGCCGGCACGGCTGAAGGCCGAAGGTATCGAGAGCGTTGCGGTGTCGCTGCTGCACTCTTATGCCAACCCCGCGCACGAACAGCGCCTGCGCGAGATCCTGTCGAAGGCGATGCCGGGCCTGGCAATCACGCTCTCCTCAGAGGTCTGTCCGGAGGTGCGCGAGTACGAGCGCACCTCGACCGCCGTCGCCAACGCCTATGTGCAGCCGTTGATGGCAGGCTATCTCGGCCGCCTCGACCGGGCGCTCAAGGAGGCGGGCTTCAAGGGTGCCATCTACTTGATGACCTCGGGCGGCGGCCTCACCTCGCTGGCGGCCGCGGCGCGTTTTCCGATCCGGCTGGTCGAGTCCGGCCCCGCCGGCGGGGCGATCCTCGCGACCCATGTCGCGGCGCTGTCGGGCGAGCACAAGGTGGTCTCCTTCGACATGGGCGGCACCACCGCCAAGATCTGCCTGATCGAGGACCTGCGCCCCGAGAGCAGCCGCTCCTTCGAGGTCGACCGGGCCGCCCGCTTCCTGAAGGGCTCCGGTCTGCCGCTGCGAATCCCGGTGATCGAGATGGTCGAGATCGGCGCCGGCGGCGGCTCGATCGCCAAGGTCGACGGGCTGAAGCGCATCGTCGTCGGGCCCGAGAGCGCCGGCTCAGAGCCCGGCCCCGCCTGCTACGGTCGCGGCGGCGAGCAGCCGACCGTGACCGACGCCGACGTGGCGCTCGGCCGCATCGA
>CAZZLX010000842.1:0-1669 GCA_964655235.1 uncultured Rhizobium sp. | reverse complement strand
ACGATCGCCGATTACGCCGGGCAGTCGGCGCACCAGGGGCTGGCCTATTACCTGGGTTTCCTCGCGCTGGTCAGCGTCAGCCTGGGGGTGCTGAACCTGCTTCCGCTGCCGATGCTCGACGGCGGACACCTGATGTATCATGCCTTCGAGGGCCTGACCGGACGCCCGGTCTCCGAGCGCTGGCTCGAGCGGCTGCAGCGCGGCGGCATCGCGGTTCTGCTCGCGATGATGTCGCTGGCCCTCTTCAACGACGTCTCCCGCCTGCTGGGCCTGCACTGAACCGGTCGTGCTCCGATTCGATCTCCCCTGTCTCATCGCGCCCGCGGCCGTCGCGGCCGCGCTCGTCGTGGCCGCCCCGGCGGCACGCGCCGTCGAACCGTTCGTGGTCGAGGACATCCGGGTCGAAGGCCTGCAGCGCACCGATCCGGGCACGGTGTTCGGCGCGCTGCCGTTCCGCGTCGGCGAGACCTACACCGACGACAAGGCCGCGGCGGCGCTGCGCGCGCTGTTCGCCACCGGCCTGTTCAAGGACGTGCGCATCGAGGTCGAAGGCCGGGTCGCCGAACCACGCACACTCGGCATCGAGGAAGATCGGGCCGGACGGTCCGACCAGGATGTTCTTCGGGCTGACGTCGCCATGCACGAGGGCGCGCCTGGTCGTCACCGTCGTCTCTACGATCCGATGCAGCGCGTCCGCCCGATCCGGGTGCTTCGCGGCGGCCGCTTCGAGATAGGGCGAGAGGCGGATGTCGTGGAAGATCGCATCGGTCGGGAAGAGACCGGGGATCGACTTGTCGCGGGCGGTGGCGGAATGGATCAGCGCGAGACACCGCCCCACCTCCTCCGCCGTCCCGACCTCCACATGTCCGTCGAAGAGCTGGCGCTTCCACAGCGGATGGCCGGCGGGATCGAGATAGCTCATCGCGAAGACGCCGGCCTCTTCATCCGCGGCGACGATCCGAGGCACCGCTTCGGGGATGATGCGGGCGACGGTACGGAACCATCGGATCTCGTAGCGCGAGCGGCCGACCGGCGCACGCCAGTCCTGCGCGACCTTGAGCTTGGCGAGGGCCCGCTTGACCGCGACCGGCCCGGGCGGGAGGTCGACCTTCCAGATGTCGGAGGAGACGCCCCCGGTCAGCGGCGCCGCCGGCGGGCGGTCGCCGGGACGGATCAGCCCAAGGCGAGCCAGATCGGCATAAATCGTCTCCGGATCGGTCATTTCCGGGAAGCTAGGCAATGCCGTCCAAGGCGGCCAGCCCGAAGCGTTCAGGACGAAAGCCCCTTGTGCCTTTGAAAGCTTGGCCGCCTTGACAAGGCAGCCTGCCGGGGCACCAATCGCCTTCCTTTCCAAGCTGAGCAGAGGCGCCGAGTCATGGCCGTTCATCGTAATCTGGTCGCCGGAGAATGGGTCGAAGGCAAGACCGTCTCCAAGAACGTCAATCCGTCGAACCTGGCCGACGTGGTCGGCGAGTACACGCGCGCCGACGCCGAGCAGACCAAGCAGGCCATCGCTGCGGCTCATGACGCCTTCCCGGCCTGGTCGCGCCACGGCCTCCAGGGCCGCGCCGACATCCTGGACAAGATCGGGAGCGAGATCCTCAGCCGCCAGGAAGAGCTCGGCACGCTGCTCTCCCGCGAGGAAGGCAAGACGCGTCCGGAGGGGATC
>CAZZLX010000841.1:0-1678 GCA_964655235.1 uncultured Rhizobium sp. | reverse complement strand
TTCCGCAGCATCCACGCGGCGGTGGCGGGCAGCGCCTGGATCGCGGCGAGCCGTTCGGAGATCGGCAGCAGCAGCTGCCAGGTGACCTCGATGCCGGCGTCTGCCTCGGCGATCGCCGGCTCCAGCACCTTCGCCAGCGGCAGCTTGCCGAACATGCGATGCGCGTCGCAGAGCCCGGCGACCGCGCCCGGCACCGCCGGCGCCAGCGGGCCTTGCTCCGCCTTCATGCCGATCGTGTAGGGGAAGCCGTAATATTTCATCGGCTTCGTGCGATCGATCTCGAACATGTCCGGCCGCGCCGCGCCGGGCGCCCGCACATAGTGATCGAAGGTGACGAAGCGCTTTTCCCTGCCGAGCCAGACCGCGAGATGGCCATAGCCGCCGATGCCGCAGGAGGCTGGCTCGACGACGAAGCCGACGAAGGCGGCGGCGACCACCGCGTCGATGGCGTTGCCGCCCGCCTCGATCATGGCGATGCCGGCAGCGGCCTCGGCCGGATGCCCGCCGGCGCACACGCCTTTGCTGCCCGCGACCTCGGTGCGGGTGGCGATCATCTGGCTCTGGATCATGTCGTGACTTTCTCTTGAGCGCGGACCAGCTCGTCCATCGGGATGTGGCAGGCCATGCGGTGGCCAGCCGGCGTCACCTGCTCGGGCGGACGGGTCGTCTCGCAGATCGCGCCGATCTTGCGCGGGCAGCGCGTATGGAAGGGGCAGCCCTTAGGCGGATCGAGCGGGCTCGGCGTCTCGCCATCGACCGGCGTGTCGAGGCCGCGATCGCCTTCGAGCTTCGGCTGCGCCGCCAGCAGCACCTCGGTGTAGGGGTGGTGCGGCGCCGAGAACACCTGGCTCGTGGTACCGGCTTCCATTACCTGGCCCAGATACATGACGACGACGGTATCGGCGACGTAGCGCACCAGCGCCAAGTCGTGGCTGATCAGGATCAGCGTCGTGCCATGGGCGCGCTGAATCTCCATCAGGAGCTGCGTGACCGCGGCGCGCACCGAGACGTCGAGCGCCGAGACTGGCTCGTCGGCGATGACGATGTCGGGACGGCCGACGAAGGCGCGGGCGATGGCGATGCGCTGCTTCTGGCCGCCGGAAAGATGCCGCGGCTTGCGGTCCGCAATGCCGGGCGGCAGCCGGATCTCGGCGAAGAGATCGCGCACGCGCTGGGCGCGCTCCTTGCGGCCGAGGCCAAGCAGCCTTGCGGCAACGCGCGCGATCTGGCGGCCGACGCGGTAGCTCGGATTCAGCGTCTCGTCCGGATTCTGGAAGACCATCTGAAGCGCGCGGAGCTGGTCGCGGCTGCGATCGATGACCGAGAGGCGGGCGATGTCCTGGCCGGCGACTTCGAGGCGGCCGCCGGTGGCGCGTTCCAGCCCGGTAAGCACGCGGGCGAAGGTCGACTTGCCGCAGCCGGACTCGCCGACGATGGCGAGCGTGCGGCCCTGATCGGCCTTGAAAGTCAAATGGTCGTTGGCGCGGATCTTCAGAGGCTCGGCGAAGGGAAGCAGGCCGCGGAAGCCTGGCGGCGTCAGGCGGTAATCCTTGCTGAGCCGGTCGACGGTGACCGCGACGCCGTCGCCCGGCGGCAGCGACACGCCGGCGACGGGCGAGATGATCTCCGGGCCGAGCTCCTCGGCGCGCACGCAGCGGACGGTCGAGCTTTCGTCGAT
>CAZZLX010000840.1:0-1686 GCA_964655235.1 uncultured Rhizobium sp. | reverse complement strand
ACGCGGCGCCGCTCGGCATGATCGAGGCGGGCGCCGACAGCTTCGCCGGCGCGATCCCGACGATCATCAAGGTCAACTCCTCGAACTCGCTCGCGCGCCCCAAGGACCAGGCGGTGACGGCCTCGGTGAAGGACGCGCTGCGCCTCGGCTGCGCGGCGATCGGCTTCACGATCTACCCGGGCTCCGACGACCAGTTCGAGATGATGGAGGAAATCCGCGAGATGGCGCTGGAGGCCAAGAGCCATGGCCTCGCCGTCGTCATGTGGAGCTACCCGCGCGGCGGCGACCTGACCAAGGAAGGCGAGACGGCGATGGACGTCTGCGCCTATGCCGCGCACATGGCGGCGCTGCTCGGCGCGCACATCATCAAGGTGAAGCCGCCAACCCAGCACCTCGAGCTCGAGGCCGCGAAGAAGGTCTACGAGTCCCAGAAGATCGCGATCGGCACGCTGGCCGAGCGCGTTGCCCATGTCGTGCAGTCGTCGTTCAACGGCCGCCGCCTCGTCGTCTTCTCGGGCGGCGAGGCGAAGGACCTGGACGGCCTCTACAACGAGATCCGCGGCATCCGCGACGGCGGCGGCACCGGCTCGATCATCGGCCGCAACACCTTCCAGCGCCCGGTCAAGGAAGCGATGGCGATGCTCGATACCATCATCCGGATCTTCCAGAACAAGGCCTGATAAACTGACCTGCCGTCTCTATCTGATCACGCCGCCGGCGATCGAGCCGGCGGCGTTTTCGTCTGAGCTCGAGCGCGCGCTCGACGCCGGCGACGTCGCCGCCTTCCAGCTTCGCCTGGTCGGCGTCTCCGACGACGAGGTCCGTCGAGCGGCGGCGAAGCTGATCCCGATGGTGCAGGCAAGCGGCGTCGCCTTCATGCTCGACGGCAACGCCGGTCTCGCCGCCGAGCTCGGCTGCGACGGCGTGCATCTCGACCGGGCCGAGGCCTATGCGGGCGCACGTCGTCTTCTCGGCGGTGCGCGCATGATCGGCGTCTCGGCCGGCGACTCCCGCCATGTCGCGATCGAGGCCGCCGAGGACGGCGCCGACTACGTCTCCTTCGGTCCGTTCTTCCCGAGCACGACCAAACAGGCATCGGTCTTCGCCGAGGCCGAGATCGTCGGCTGGTGGAGCGAGCTGATGGAGGTGCCTTGCGTCGCCGTCGGTGGTATGACGCCGGCCAACAGCCGACCGCTGGTCGAGGCCGGCGCCGACTTCGTCGCCGCGTCTGCCGGCGTCTGGTCGCATCCCGATGGGGCGGCGGCCGCGGTCAAGGCGTTCAACAAGCTCTTTTCCGGCACCTGAGCCCATCGCGGCCGGTGGCCGCTAGGATTCAGGTCATGAAGCAGAACATCTATGACGATCCCGGCTTCTTCGCCGGATACTCGAAGCTCCGGCGCTCGACCGAAGGCCTCGCCGGCGCGCCGGAATGGCCGCTGTTCCAGGCCCTGCTGCCGGATTTCGCGGGCAAGCGGGTGCTCGATCTCGGCTGCGGCTTCGGCGCGCTCTGCCGCTATCTGGCGGAAGCCGGGGCGGCAAAGGTCGTCGGCACCGACCTCTCCGAGAAGATGCTGGCGACGGCTGCCGAGCGGACCTCGGATCCGAGGATCGAGTATCGGCGCGGGGCGATCGAGGACCTGAGGTTCGAGCCAGGTGCCTTCGACCGGGTGGGGATCCCGCGCGCCG
>CAZZLX010000839.1:0-1688 GCA_964655235.1 uncultured Rhizobium sp. | reverse complement strand
GGGTAGTTCGGCGGCGCGGCGTTGATGCCCGGCATGGCGACGATCGCGTAGTACTTGCCGTAGAGCTCGTTCGCCTTCTTCGACACCGTCCAGTCGACCAGCTTCTGGGCGGCGTCCATGTTCTTCGTGCCATTGACGATGGCGGTCGCCTCCATCTCCCAGCCGGCGCCTTCGCTCGGCAGGATCAGGTCGATCGGTGCGCCCTTGGTCTTCTCGGTGGCGCCACGCATGTCGAAGCCGATGCCCATCAGGCGCTCACCGGTCGCCGCCTGCACGCAGGGGGCAGAGCCGGAATGCGTGTAGACCGCGATGTTCTGGTGCAGCGCGTCCATGTACTCCCAGCCCGCCTTCTCGCCCATCACCTGCAGCCAGGCGGCGATGGTGAGATATCCCGTGCCGGAGGAGGCCGGGTTCGGCATGACGATCTGGCCCTTGTAGGCGGCGTTGGTCAGGTCCTTCCACGACTTGGGCGCCGGCGCCTTGGCCTTCTCGGCCTCCTTGGTGTTGAAGCAGACGACCGAGAGGTAGGCGTCCATGCCGGTCCACATTGCCGGGTTCTTCGCGTCCTTGAACACCGGCTTCAGCGTCTCGGCGCCCTTCGGCGTGTAGCCCGTCAGCATGCCCATGTTCTCGAACAGTACGACCGAGGAGGCCGAAAGGCCCCAGATCACGTCGGCGCGCGGGTTGTCCTTCTCGGCCAGCAGGCGGGCGGTCATGACGCCGGTCGAGTCACGCACCCAGGCAATCTCGACCGTCGGGTTGTCGGCTTCGAAGGCGGCCTTGTACGGGCCGAGCTGGTCGTTCTCGAGCGCGGTGTAGACGGTGAGGCGGGTCTTCTGCGCCAGCGTTTCCGACGGCAGCGCGAACAGAGCCGCCGCCGCGACGGCGAGCGGCATCCAAAGGCGTAGACGTGACATGGTCGATCTCCCCTGTTGATGCGTGAAGACTGTAGGCGAACCCTGTTACCCTTTTTTGAACGCTTCCGATTATGTGGGCCAGGGAAGCGAATAGGTCTTCACATTCGTGAAGCTCTTCATCGCCTCCTTGACCCCTTCCTTGTAGCCGAGGCCGGAATCCTTGATGCCCCCGAAGGGGGACATCTCGATCCGGTAGCCAGGCACTTCCCAGATGTTCACGGTACCGACGTCGAGCGCCTCGATGAAGCGCTGAATGTAGTCGAAGCGGTTGGTGCAGACGCCCGACGAGAGGCCGTAGGCGGTCGAGTTCGAGACCCGGATCGCGTCCTCGATGTCTTTGACCCGGATCATCGGGATCGCCGGGCCGAAGGTCTCTTCTCGCACCAGCTCGCAGTCGTAGGGCACGCGATCGACGACGGTCGGCGGGAACAGCGCCCCCTTGCGGTCGTTGCCGTGCAGGAGCTCGGCGCCGTGCTCGGTCGCGTCGATCACGCGCCGCTGGAACAGCTTGGCCGCATCCTCGGTGATCACGGTGCCGACGTCGGTCGCGGGGTCCATCGGATCGCCGCATTTGAGCTTCTTCGCCTTGGCCACCACCAGCTCGGCAAAGGCGTCGGCGACGGCGTCGACGACCAGGATGCGCTTCACCGCCGTGCAGCGCTGGCCCGAGTTCTTGGTGGCGCCGGCTACGGCCAGCTCGGCCGCCTTGTCGAGGTCGGCGTCCTCCATGACGATCAGCGGGTCGTTGCCGCCGAGTTCGAGCACGACGCG
>CAZZLX010000838.1:0-1689 GCA_964655235.1 uncultured Rhizobium sp. | reverse complement strand
CCAGGGCGTGACGCCGACCAAGCCGACGCCGGCGCGCGGATAGAGATGGCGATCCGCCGCCTCTCCGAGTCGATCGTCAACCGCATCGCCGCCGGCGAGGTGGTCGAGCGGCCGGCGAGCGCGGTCAAGGAGCTGGTTGAGAACGCGCTGGATGCCGGCGCGAGGCATATCGACATCACCGTCCGTGACGGCGGCCAGAGCCTGATCTCGGTCGCCGACGACGGCTGCGGCATCGCCAGGGACGAGCTGGCGCTCGCGCTTGAGCGCCACGCGACCTCGAAGCTGCCAGACGACGATCTCGGGTCGATCTCGACGCTGGGATTCCGCGGCGAGGCGCTGCCCTCGATCGCTTCCGTCAGCCGCATGATCCTGGCCAGCCGGCCGAAGGGCGGGGCCGAGGGATGGAAGATCCAGGTCGAGGGCGGCGACATGGGCGCGGTCGAGCCGGCCGCGCTCGCCGAAGGAACCCGCGTCGAAGTGCGCGATCTCTTCTTCGCCACGCCGGCGCGCCTCAAGTTCCTCAAGTCGCCGCGCACCGAGCTCGATCATGCCGTCGACTGGGTGCATCGCCTGGCGATGGCGCATCCGCATGTCGCCTTCACGCTCACCGACGGCACGCGCACGCCAGTCAGGCTCACCGCCGCGCTCTCCAGGCTCGACCGCTTGGCGCAGATCCTCGGGCGCGATTTCGCCGCCAACGCGCTGACCATCGATGCCGAGCGCGACGGCGTCCACCTCTCGGGCCATGCCAGCCTGCCGACGCTGAACCGGCCGACCAGCCGCGAGCAGTACCTGTTCGTCAACGGTCGCGCCGTCCGCGACAAGCAGCTGCTCGGCGCCGTGCGCGCCGCCTACATGGATTTCCTCGCCTCCGACCGACATCCGGTCCTGGCGCTGTTTCTCGACCTTCCCGCCTCAGCCGTTGACGTCAACGTGCATCCGGCGAAGACCGAGGTGCGCTTCCGCGACTCGGGCTCCGTGCGCGGTCTCGTCGTCGGTGGTCTGAAGCATGCGCTGGCTGGGGCCGGGCATCGCGCCGCGACGACGGTGGCGAGCTCGACGCTCGCCTCGTTCCGGTCCGGCGGCTTCGGCGGCGGCAACTATTCGATCCCGTCGGCGCCGTCGCGCGGCATGGCCGAGGCGGCGGCGATCTATCAAGCGCCGCTGATGCGGACGGTGCCGTCAATGCCGGCCGCTGCGCCTGAGCCTGCGAGCGATGACGTCGAGCAGCCGCTCGGTGCGGCGCGTTGCCAGGTGCACGGAACCTACATCGTCGCGCAGACCTCCGACGGCCTCGTGATCGTCGACCAGCACGCCGCGCATGAACGTCTCGTCTACGAGCGCATGAAGGCGGCGCTCGCCAACGGCGGCATCAAGCGCCAGGGGCTGCTCCTGCCCGAGGTCGTCGAGCTCGGCGATGCCGGCGCCGCCCGCCTGGTCGAGCGTCGCGAGGAACTGGCCGAGCTTGGCCTGGTGCTCGAGGCGTTCGGCCAGGGCGCGGTCGTCGTGCGCGAGACGCCGGCCCTTCTGGGCCAGGCCGACGTCGCCAACCTGGTGCGTGATCTCGCCGACGAGCTGCAGGAGTTCGACCAGGCGCTGTCGCTGAAGGACCGGCTCGCGGACGTCTGCGGCACGCTTGCCTGTCACGGTTCGGTACGGGCCGGGCGGCGCCTGGCGCCGTCGGAAATG
>CAZZLX010000837.1:0-1695 GCA_964655235.1 uncultured Rhizobium sp. | reverse complement strand
GGAAGAGCGCGCCCGCGCCGTCCTCAACTTCGCGCGTCCCGACGAGGTCGTCGTGCTCGCACCCCGGAAGCCGAAGGGCTGACCTTCGGCTAAGGTCGCCTCCACCGACGGAGGCATTCACCTGATGGCTCGACCGATCGTCTACGGCGCGCGCTACAGCGTCTATGTGCGGAGCGTGCTACTGGCACTCGCCGAGAAGGGCGTCGCGCACGACGTGGTCGAGGTCGACGTCTTCGCCAAGGACGGGCCGTCGACGAAGCATCTCGCGCGCCATCCCTTCGGCAAGATCCCGGCTTTCGAGCATGACGGCTTCCGCATCTTCGAGACGCCGGCGATCACGCGCTATGTCGACGAGGCGTTTCCAGGTCCGTCCTTGCAGCCGGCCGACGTGCGCGACCGCGCCCGCATGATGCAGGCGATCGGGATCCTCGACAGCTACGCCTATCGGGCCTGGGTCTGGGACATCTATGTCGAGCGGGTCTCGGTGCCGAAGCGGGGAGGGGTTTCCGACGAGGTGAGGATCCAGGCGGCCCTGGTGAAGGCGGACGCGGCGGCGAGAGCCCTCGACGACCTGCTCGGCGGGCGTCCGTTCCTCGCCGGCGATGCGCTCAGCCTCGCCGACCTCCATGCCGCGCCGATGCTGGGGTATTTCGAGCGCGCGCCCGAAGGGGCCGCGACGATTGCCCGCCATGCGCGGCTGTCTGCATGGTGGAGCAGCCTCTCGAGAAGGCAGTCGGTGACTGAAATCTGTACATACTGAGTTTTCATAAACAGACAAGTCGGTATATTTTGTGGGATCATCTCGCGAACGCGACATTCGTGGTCGGGTAACCCTCTGTCGCGAGTCTCTACCGATGATCCGTTTTGTTTCGCCACCCCGGGGGCGCAAGTAATAAAACGCCGGTTTCGGGGGATTCTCATAACGATCGTAAGAAAAGCGATTGCTGCGACGCAGCATCATTACTTGCAGCGCCTTGTTATTTCAGGCTTTTAGGGTTACCTCTTCTGCCATCTGGGCCCGGTCCCGAAAGACCTCGCGGGGAGCAAAATGGCGAAGACCAAGAAGGGCGAGCGGGGAGACAACAGCAAGTCCGTCTCCGTGGCCGAATTGCTCAAGTATTACCATTACATGCTCCTGATCCGCCGCTTCGAGGAGCGAGCCGGTCAGCTCTACGGCATGGGCCTGATCGGCGGCTTCTGCCACCTCTACATCGGCCAGGAGGCCGTGGTGGTCGGCATGCAGGCGGCGATCACCGGCGACGACGCGGTGGTCACCAGCTACCGCGACCACGGCCACATGCTCGCCTGCGGCATGGACCCGCGCGGCGTGATGGCCGAGCTGACAGGCAGGATCGGCGGCTACTCGAAGGGCAAGGGCGGCTCGATGCACATGTTCAGCCGCGAGAAGAACTTCTTCGGCGGCCACGGCATCGTGGGCGCCCAGGTGCCGATCGGGACCGGCATCGCCTTCGCCCACAAGTACAACGGCGAGAAGCGGGTCAGCCTGACCTATTTCGGCGACGGCGCCGTCAACCAGGGGCAGGTCTACGAGAGCCTGAACATGGCGGCGCTGTGGAAGCTGCCCTGCATCTACATCATCGAGAACAACCAGTACGCGATGGGCACCTCGGTCGAGCGCTCCGCCGCCGGCCAGGCGCTGGCCGAGCGCGGGCGCGCCTACGGCATTCCCGGCGA
>CAZZLX010000836.1:0-1698 GCA_964655235.1 uncultured Rhizobium sp. | reverse complement strand
AAGGCGCTCCAGGTCGGCTTCTACAACGGCGCCGAGTATATTGAGGGCCTGCAGATCGGCGTCATCAACACGACGCGCAGGATGATCGGCATCCAGATCGGCGTGATCAACGTGATTCAGGACAACGATGTGCCGTTCCTGCCGCTCCGCGGCATCATCGGCAGCGATCTGCTCAAGCATCGTTCCGACTGGAAGACCGTCGACAACCGGCTCAGCAACGGCGGCGATCCGCTGCTGCTGATCCCGGCCATCCGTCCCGACGTGGCCCTGTTCCACGCACCGATGGTGGACCGCGAAGGCAATGTCTGGATCGGCCGCCGGCGCGAGCTCGCCACCATCGCGCATGCGTCGAAGGCGACTTATGTGACGGTCGAGCGTCTCTACGACGGCTTGTTCTTCGACGACGAGAAGATGGCGGCGGGCGCACTGCCGGCCTTCTACGTGAACGCGGTCGCGGTCGCCGAGCGCGGGGCCGCTCCGGTCGGATTGTTCGGCGAATACGAGGCCGACATCGATCATCTCCGCGCCTATGCCAAGGAGGCGCGCACCGAAGCCGGCTTCCAGGCTTATCTCGCCCGCGAGATCGACGCGGCCAAAGCCGCCGCATGAGCGACTGCAAGCCGGAGGAGCTGCTGGCGGCGACGCTAGCGGATCAGATTCCCGACGTACGCCACATCGCGGTCGGCGCCGCCTCGCCGATCCCGGCGGCCGCGGCGCTGCTTAAGCAGGCGCGCGCTCAGAGCCGCGTGCACGTCACGATCCTGCACAGCCGCCGTTACAACTCGTTCACCGATGGCGGGCGCGAGCTGTTCGACGCCGCCGCCCAGGGCCGCATCGACGTGTTCTTCCTGGGCGGCGTGCAGATCGACGGCGAAGCCAACATCAACCTGGTGGGGCTCGGCGACTACCCGAACCTGACCCAGCGCTTCCCCGGCTGCTTCGGCGCGCCCTACATGGCCTTCGTCGTGCCGAACGTGATCCTGTTCCGCGAGGAGCACTCGCCGCGCACGCTGGTGAAGAAGGTCGACTTCGTCTCCGCGCCGGGCTGGAGCCCTGAGGGCGTGTGGCGGCGCGGCGGGCCGAAGGCGCTGGTGACCGGCCTCGCGGTGATGCCGTTCGACGCGGCGAAGCGGCGCTTCCGGCTGGCCTCGGTTCATCCGGGGCGCACGGCCGAGGAGGCGCGCGCGGCGACCGGCTTCGACTTCGACATGCCGGCGCAGGTGCCGACGACCAAGGTTCCGGACGCGGCCACGCTCGGCTTGCTCCGAGGCCCGATCGCGGACAAGCTCCGAGAGTTCTATCCGGACTTCGCCGACCGCGTCTTTCCCGTTCCCGCCTGAGGTTTTGAAGCCGCCATGTCGAACTCATCCGGCGCGCTCGCCGGCCTCAAGGTCATCGACCTCTCGCGTGTGCTCGGCGGTCCTTACGGCACGATGACCTTGGGCGACCACGGCGCCGAGGTGATCAAGATCGAGCCGCCCCAGGGCGACGAGACGCGCGGCTGGGGCCCGCCGTTCAAGGACGGCACCGCCAGCTACTTCATCGGCGTCAACCGCAACAAGCGGGCACTCGCCCTCGACCTCACCAAGCCCGAGGGCCGCGACGTGCTGCTGCGTCTGCTGAAGGACGCCGACGTGCTGGTCGAGAACTTCAAGACCGGCACCATGGAGAAGTGGGGCTTGGGCCCGCAGGAGCTCA
>CAZZLX010000835.1:0-1699 GCA_964655235.1 uncultured Rhizobium sp. | reverse complement strand
ACCGCAACCTCGACGCGCTAAGGCGCCTGGACGCACGCTTCGGCGAGCGCCTCGCCTTTGGCGCCGACGGTTTCGACGCCGTCGATCTTGATGGAGCCGGCCTCGGGGCGAAGGATGCCGAGGATGCATTTCAGCAGTACCGACTTGCCGGAGCCCGAGCCGCCGATGACGACGAGGCTTTCGCCCTCCGGCAGCGCATAGTCGATGCCGTCGAGCACGACCTTGGCGCCGAAGGCCTTGCGCACGCCCTGGAGCTGAATCTTCGGCGGTTTCATTTGGCGAAGAACAGCTCGGTGATGATGTAGTTGAAGATGAGGATGAGGATCGAGGCCGAGACCACCGCGTTGGTCGTCGCCTGACCGACGCCCTGGGCGCCGCCCTTCGAGTTGTAGCCGTGGTAGCAGCCGGTCAGCGCCACCAGGAAGCCGAAGGCCGACGCCTTCACCAATCCCGAGACCACGTCGATCATCTCGAGATAGTCCCAGGTGCGGCGGAGATAGGCCGCGGCGTTGAAGTCGAGCTTGTAGACGCTGACCAGATATCCGCCGAAGACGCCGAGGATGTCGCCGATCAGCACCAGCAGCGGCAGCATGGTGGCGCCTGCGATCAGCCGCGGCACCACGAGATACTTGTACGGATCGGTCGAAAGCACGGTCAGCGCGTCGATCTGATCGGTCACGCGCATGGTGCCGATCTCGGCCGCCATCGCCGCACCGATGCGGCCCGCGACCATCAGGCCGGCCAGCACCGGCGCCAGCTCACGTGTCATCGACAGCACGACGACGGTCGCGACCGCGCCCTCGGCCGAGAAGCGCGCGAAGCCGGTGTAGCTCTGCAGCGCCAGCACCATGCCGGAGAAGAGGGTGGTCAGCGCCACGACCGGCAGCGAGAAGTAGCCGATCTCGATCATCTGCCAGCCGATCAGACGGGGATAGAACGGCGGGCGGAACATGTGCCCGACCGCGACCGCCGCGAACATCGACAGGCGCCCGATCGCCGCCAGGGCGTCGAGGAAGGCGCGGCCGATGGCGGCGACGAAGCCCATCAGGCGTCCGATCCGACGTAGCGGCGCGCGTAGCGGCGGGAGAGCCCGGTCAGCATCTGGTATCCGTTGGTGCCGGCGAGGCGTCCGAGCTCGTCCGGCGGAAGCTCTTCGCCCATCAGCACGACCGGCGTTCCCGGCCGGCAGGCCTCTTCGGGCAGGTCGGTCACGTCGAAGGTCACCAGATCCATCGAGACGCGGCCTACCAGGGGGATCGGACGGCCGGCAATATATCCGCGGCCCCGGTTGGTGAGCGAGCGCAAATAGCCGTCGGCATACCCAACGCCGACCGTGGCGATCCGCGTCGACCGATTCGCCCGCCATTGCGCGTTGTAGCCGACCGACCTTCCGTCGGCGATCGTCCGCACGGTCAGGATCTCGGCCTCCAGCCGGACCGTGGTCCTCATCGGATTCGGCGCATGGTCGACCGGCGCCAGGCCGTAGAGCGCGGCGCCCGGGCGGACCATGTCGAAGTGGTACGCGGGCCCCAGGAAGATTCCGGCGGAGTTTGCGAGGCTCGCCTTGGACTTCGGCAGCTTTGACAGCGCCTCGCGGAATCGGGCGAGCTGGAGCGGATTGTCGGGATCGGTCTGCACCTCGCCCGAGACCAGGTGGCTCATGATCCAGGCGAGATCGACGCCTTTCAGACGGTCGGCT
>CAZZLX010000834.1:0-1703 GCA_964655235.1 uncultured Rhizobium sp. | reverse complement strand
CAGGTCGTTAGCACGGTTGTCGTTGATCTTGCCGTACTGGATGCTGGCTTCCCAACCCGCGACCTGCAGGAAGGCGTCAGCGCGCCAGGCGTTGACGTTGGCACGGCCCGACGTTTCGTTGTTCGAGCCGGTGTAGCCGGCGTCGACACCGATGGTGGTGTCGCCGAACTTGCCGCGATAGTCGGCAGCGATCGACCACGCCTCGCCGTTGCAGCCACGGCTCTGGGTGCCGTCGCAATCCGCCTGACCCTGGAGGCCGAAGTTACGCGAGCCGTGGGTCTGGTCCGGGGTGTACGAAGCGGCGAACGAGAAGCCACCGAAGGACGGCGAGAAGTACAGGATCTTCTGCGCGTCGTTCTCGACGTTGAAGTAGGTCGTCGAGGTGCCGAGCGAGTAGATGCCGTCCGGCGAGTCCACGCCGAAGGCGATGTACGGCGAGATGTACGACGAGTAGGCCTTCAGCTTGCGGGCGTCGTCCTCTTCGCCGAACCGGATCTCACCGAAGGAGCCCTTCACGTAGCCCCAGGTCTCGTCGATCTGGTCGATGCTCTGAGCGCTCGTCGAGCCGTTCTGGGTCCAGCCTTCAACTTCGATGCGGAAGCCGAAGATCATGCCGTTGTTGAGCTTCGTCTCACCCTTGACCCAGAATTCCGAGTTCGAGGTGATGTTGACGTCGCGCGAGCCGGTGACGGCCGCACCGGCCTGGTTGCCGGCCGGCTGGTACTGCAGCGACCCGTGGTCGTACACCTGCATGTAGTTACGGAAAAAGCCGCCGAGAGAGGCATAGCCCTGGGCGGAGGCCTCGCTGGCGCAGAGCCCGACGGCGACGATGGCCGACGTGCCGAGAAGCAGTTTCTTCATTACGATGTCCCTCCAGTCTACGTGCGGTCCGCTGGCTTTTCGGATCGGCTTCGCCCCAATCCGCGCCCCGCATCCCGCGGTTACCCGTGACAGGGGGTCCACCCCTTGCCCGGCGCGTCCACTTTATGTCTGGATCGTGGCCGGTCAAGGACTTTCCCGGGATCAAGCCCGACGACGACGCGTCGCTGTGGCACAAGAGACACAGGGGCTATGGCCTTGACGCAGGCCCCAGAGACTTCTTAATAGACGGCCTGTCTGGCGTGGAGCGGATGATGAAAACACCCTGGCTGAGCGGTCTTTCGGCGGCACTGGTCCTGGCCCTTTCCGGCTGCGGAGCACCCCAGGCCGATTCGGTCCCGCGCGGAGGCCGCCACGACGCCAGCTCGGCGCAGCGGCAACTTCCGTCATTGTTCGGCGAGCGGGGACTCAACCTCGGCGGGCTTCCAACCGACGACCAGGGGGGCGGTTCGGGCAGCGGCATCGCCGTCAACAGCTTCCTCTGGCGCGCCTCGCTTGACACGATCGCCTTCATGCCGCTGGCCTCGGCCGACCCGTTCGGCGGGGTCATCATCACCGACTGGTATTCGCCGCCCGACGTCCCCGGCGAGCGGTTCAAGATCAACGTCTACATCCTCGACCGCCAGCTCAGGGCCGATGGCATCAGGGCCTCGGTTTTCCGCCAACGCCTTGATACCAATAACCAATGGGCCGAGGCGCCGGTCGACAAGGGCACGCCGACGGAGCTCGAGAACGCCATCCTGACCCGGGCCCGCGAGCTCCGCGTCGCCCAGACGCCCAAGTCCTAGGTCTCGGAACCCTCTCCCGCACGGCGGGGGAGGGTG
>CAZZLX010000833.1:0-1707 GCA_964655235.1 uncultured Rhizobium sp. | reverse complement strand
CCCTTCAGCATGGCGACCCGTTCGCGGAGCGCGGTCGGGAAGTCGATCTCGCCGTTCATCGAGCGCTTGGTGATCGCGGCGATCACGTCCTGCAGCCCGGCATAGGCCGCCATCTCGTCGAGCGTCTCGGTGGTGACGATGGTCGAGTCCATGTCGGCTATCAGCAGGCGCTTGCGCCGCGACGCGGTCGGTATCAGGTTCGCGTCGACCGGTGCGCCGGCGAGGGCCTTGCGGATGGCGCTCAAGTCGGCACCGTCCGGCACCGCGAGGTCGCAGGCGACGTCAGGCGCGAGCCAGTCGGGCGCGGCGGCGGTGCCGGCGGCCTTGGCCGCGAGATCAACGATACGCTGGTCGAGGCCGCCTCGCGCGGGATCGACCAGGAGGGAAAGAACCAGGGACATGGCGCCCCATAGCCGAGAGGCGAAGACGCTGTCCACCGAAGTCGTGCTGGTGGCGGGACCGACCGCCAGCGGCAAGTCGGCGCTCGCCCTCGATCTCGCCGGGCATCTCAGTGGCGTTGTGATCAACGCGGATGCGATGCAGGTCTATCGCGAGTTGCGCGTCCTGACCGCGCGTCCCGACGATGATGCGGAGGCGCGGGCGCCGCATCGGCTTTACGGGTTCCTGCCGGTGAGCGAAGCGTTCTCCGCGGCGCGCTGGCGCGAGCAGGCGGTCGCCGAGATCCGCGCCGCGCATGGCGCGGGCAGGCTGCCGATCGTCGTCGGCGGCACCGGCCTTTATTTCAAGGCGCTGACCGAAGGCCTCTCGCCGGTGCCGGAAATCCCGAGCGACGTGAGGTCCCGCGTCCGGGCGCGCGTGCAGGAGCTCGGCGCCGAAGCCTTCCACGCCGAACTCGCCCTCAAGGATCCGGCGATGGCGACGCGGCTCCGGCCCTCGGATCCGCAGCGCCTCGCGCGGGCGGCCGAGGTCCTGGAGGCGACGGGCACGTCGCTCGCCGAGTGGCAGGGGCGGGCATCGGCCGACGAAGGCTTCCGGTTCTCGACATTTCTGCTCTTGCCGCCGCGCGACCTGCTGCACGCGGCCTGCGACGTGCGCTTCCGGGCGATGGTCGGCGCTGGTGCTCTCGATGAAGCCCGGGCCATGCGGGCGCTCGGCCTCGATCCGGCTCTGCCGGCGACGCGAGCGGTGGGGCTACGCGAGCTGATCCGCCATCTCGACGGCGAGATCGAGCTCGAAGAGGCGATTACGCTCGCTCAAGCTGCAACGCGGCAATATGCCAAACGTCAAATTACGTGGTTTCGCAACCAGTTACACAATCTGACCGTTTTCAACGAGCAATATTCGGAAAGGGTGCGACAGAAAATCTTTTCAAAAATTGAGGCTTCGCTGTTGACCCGCCCTGAGTCGAGCGTCTAGGTTCCGCGTCCCCGCCCAGGCCGATTCGCGGCTGGCGACATAGGATTCGTGCCATGACGACCGCCACCAAACCCCCAGCGACCGCCGCCGACATGAACGGCGCGGAGGTCATCCTGAAGGCGCTGGCGGATCAGGGCGTAGAGGTCGTCTTCGGCTATCCCGGCGGCGCCGTGCTGCCGATCTACGATGCGATGTTCAAGTCGAACTACGTCCGCCACATCCTCGTCCGCCACGAGCAGGCGGCGGTGCATGCGGCCGAGGGCTATGCGCGCTCGACCGGCAAGGTCGGCGTCGTGCTGGTAACCTCGGGTCCCGGCGCGACCAATGCCG
>CAZZLX010000832.1:0-1710 GCA_964655235.1 uncultured Rhizobium sp. | reverse complement strand
TTCGGGCATCTCGGCGACGGCCTCACGGCTTACCGTGGCGTCGTCGAACGGGATCGTGCGGTTGCCGACGATCTGTCCCTGCTCGTGGCCCTTGCCGGCGACGATCAATGCGTCTTCGGGCTCGAGGCCGAGGATGGCTTCCCGTATCGCCTTCGCGCGGTCGCCGATCTCGAGGGCATCGGGGCAGCCGACCATGACCTGGGCCCTGATCTTCGCCGGATCCTCGCTGCGCGGGTTGTCGTCGGTGACGATGACGATGTCGGCGCGACGCTTCGCGGCCTCGCCCATCAGCGGGCGCTTGCCGGCATCGCGATCGCCGCCGGCGCCGAACACGACGGCGAGGCGGCCGCTGACATGGGGTCGCAGGGCGGCGAGTACCGTATCGATGCCGTCGGGCGCATGCGCGTAGTCGACGAAGATCTTGGCGCCGTTCCGGCGCTCGGCGACGAGCTGCAGGCGACCGGGCACGCCCTCGAGATGGGCCAGCGCCTCGGCGGCCTTGGCGAAGGGCGCGCCGCAGGCGACGACGAGGCCGAGCGCCACGAGCGCGTTGCTCGCCTGGAAGGCGCCGAGCAGCGGCAACCGGATCTCGACGGTGGCGCCGCCGAAGGAGAGGCGGAGCTTCTGGCCGGTCGCATCGGGGAGGCGCAGCAGCAATCGAATGTCGGCGCAGGCGGCGGCGCCGACCTTGAGCGTGCGCAAGCCCCGCTTCTTGGCGGCGATCTCGAGCTCGGCTGCCTCTTTCACGTCGGCGTTCAGCACCGCGGTGCCGCCGTCGACCAGGATGCGTTCGAACAGGATGCGCTTGGAGGCGAGATAGGCCTCCATGGTCCCGTGATAGTCGAGATGATCGCGCGTCAGGTTGGTGAAGGCGGCGGCCTTGACCTTGAGCCCGTCGAGGCGGCCCTGGTCGAGGCCATGGCTCGACGCTTCGAGCGCGAGGTGGGTGACGCCGGCGTCGACGAGCTCGGACAGCGTCTCGTGCAGCTTGATCGGGTCGGGCGTGGTCAGCGACGGCCGCGTCGGCTTGCCCGGGATGATGACGCCGAGCGTTCCGATCGAGGCCGACTTCGAGCCGAGCAGCGACCACAGCTGGCGCGTGAAGTCGGCGACCGAGGACTTGCCGTTGGTGCCGGTGACCGCGGCCACCGTCTCGGGCTGCTGGCCGTAGAAGCGGGCGGCGATATGGGCGAGCCGCCGGCGCGGCGCTGGGTCGGTAATCAGGGCCACGCGATCGGCACCGTCGGGAAGCCGCGTGCCTTCGGGAGCCAGCACGGCGACGGCACCGGAGGCCAGCGCCTGCTCGACGAAGGCACGGCCGTCGACGCGCGTGCCGGGGATCGCCGCGAACAGGAACCCAGGGCCGACGCAACGGGAGTCGGACGAGAGGCCGATCACCGGCATCTCGGCAAATCGGGCAAGGGCCGGATCCGGCCCGATGAGGTCAACGAGCCGCAACGCTCTTCTCCTTTGGCTGCGGCTGGGAGTCGACCATGAGAAGGCGGCGGATTTCGGGCGTCTCGTCGACCGGCGGGAGGCCGACCAGCGGCCCCATGCGCTGGACGACGCGCTGCACGACCGGGGCTGCGACCCAGCCGCCGGTGGCGAAGCCGAAGGTCTTCTTGGTGCCCTTCGGCTCGTCGACCATGACCAGCACGACGTAGCGCGGGTCCTGGATCGGGAATGCACCGACGAAGGAGGAGAGGCGGG
>CAZZLX010000831.1:0-1710 GCA_964655235.1 uncultured Rhizobium sp. | reverse complement strand
CAGCCTGAGGAAAGAACACGTTCTCAGGCTGCAATGTCGGGGACGGAGGGGTTAAACGTCCTGGCGATTAGTGTAACGCGATGTAAGAAGCGGTGTGGTTGTACGGGCGTTTACGCCTTGGGCGGACGCACGATGTTGTCGAGCGGCTCACCGAGGGCGAGATGATCGAGGTTTGCCGCGATCTGGCCGGCGCGCCGGCGGCGCATCCCCGTCGTCCATCCCGAGGAATGGGGCGTCAGGATCACGTTCGGCAGTTTGTGGAACGGATGCTTGGAGGGCGGCACCTCCGGACTGGCGGCGCTCGGATAGCTCCACCAGACGTCGATGATGCCGCCACCGATCCGATTCTCGGCGAGAACCGCGTAAAGCGCATCCTCGTCGATGACGGCGCCGCGGGCGACATTGACGATGACGCCGGTCGGCTTCATCCGCCCGAGCAGCGCCGCGCCGACCAGGCCCTTGGTCTCGGCCGAGAGCGCGGTCGTCACCACGACGAAGTCGCATTCGGCGAACATCCGCCCCTTGTCCTCCCACGGCACCATCCGGTCGACGCCCATCGGCGCCGTCGCGAGCGGGGAGCGGTTGCAGCCGATCACCTTGGCGCCGAGCGCGTGCGCCTTCTCGGCGACCGCCTTGCCGATGCGCCCGAGGCTCAGCACGCCGACCGTCTTGCCGTCGATCTCGTCGTGATGCGTGAGGTTGGCGCGGTCGCTGTGCCGCATGAATCCCTTGTCGAGCTCGCGCGAGAGTCTCGGGAATTCGTGGCACCAGGCCATCATCGCCATGACCACATATTCGCCGATCGCGCCTTCATGCCCGAAGGCGTTGCAGACGGTGACTTGAGGCGGCACCGAGGCCATGTCGACCGCGTCGGTGCCGGCACCAGCGACCTGGACCAGCTTCAGCTTCGGCGCCGGCGGCATCGAGGCGTTCCAGCCGATCGGCGAAACCATGTCGGCATCGGCGAGCGCGGCCTTCAGCTCCTCCTGCGTGAAGCCGTCGGGAAGCGCGGTGATGGTCCACGGGGTCTTCACCTGGTCGGCGATGTCCTTGGCGTAGCCGGTGACCAGGGTTCCGAGGAGAACGGCCTTCATTTCAGATGCTCCGGAGGAAGTATCGGTCGACGATTGACGACTTCGGCGGCGCCGACAAGCCTTTCCGGCTTAACCCTGAACTTCAACCGGGACCGGCGACGACGCCTTTGTCATGGAGGTCGCCGATCGCGGCGGAGCTCAGGCCCAGCACCTCGGCGAGAACCTGATCTGTGTGCTCGCCGAGCTCCGGCGCTCGGACCGGGGGCAGGCGCGGCGCTTCGTCGAAGTCGAGCATCGCCCCCGGCGTCAGCATCCTGCCGATGCCGGGCTGATCGACCTCGCCGAAGAGAGGATTGGCGAGCGAGCATCGCGGGTCGTTTCCGACCAGCTCGCCGAAGCTCTGGTAGCGCTCGAACAGCACGCCCTTCGCGGTGAAGACGCGCGCGATCTCCGCATAGGGCCGTGCGGCGATCCAGGAAGCGATCAGCGGGTTCAGCGTGTCGCGCGCGGCGAAGCGGTCGCCTTCTTTCCTGAAATCCAGGCCCAGCGTCTTCTCTACCGCGGCGATCTTCTCGGCCGTACCCGTCGCCTCGACGACGGCGCGCCATTGCCGGTCGGTCAGCGCCACGATCATCACGCGCTCGCCGTCGGACGAGGCGAAGTCTCGGCCGAAGGC
>CAZZLX010000830.1:0-1717 GCA_964655235.1 uncultured Rhizobium sp. | reverse complement strand
TCTTCGGCATCTTCTTCTTCCGCATCCGCGAGCGCTTCGACACGCTCGACCTGCAATCAATCGAGAGCTTCCGCGGAGAGCGGCGATGAGCGCGCTGCCGCTGATCCTCGCCCTGCCGCTGATCGGCGCCGCGGTCCTCGCCTTCATTCCCGATCACCGGATCGGCGGTTGGCTCAACGCCGGCGTCTCGCTGGCGACTTTCCTCGCCTCCCTGCTGCTGCTCCCGTTCGAGCCGCCCGAGCCGACCCAGCTCGCGATCGTCGACGACTTCAACATCTACCTCGTGGTCCTGAACTCGTTCGTCGCCTTCACGGCAGCTTGGTTCTCGGCCGGCTACATCGCGCACGAGGTCGAGACCGGTCGGCTCACGCGCGCCTATCTGCGCTTCTACCACGCGATGTACCAAGTGCTCGGCTTCGCCATGCTGCTGGCGCTGACCGCCAACAACATCGGCGTCATGTGGGCCTCGATCGAGCTCGCGACGCTGACCACAGTTGTCATGGTCAGCCTCTACCGCACGCGGCCGGCGCTGGAAGCGGCCTGGAAGTACTTCATCCTGGGTTCCGTCGGCATCGCGCTCGCCCTCTTCGGAACGATCCTCGTCTATCTCGCCGCGCAGAAGGCGATGGGGCCGGGCATGGAGGCGCTGACCTGGTCGCAGCTCTATGCCGAGGCACCTAACTTCGAGCCGGAGATTCTCAACCTCGCCTTCGTCTTCCTGTTGATCGGGTACGGAACCAAGACCGGCCTCGTGCCGCTCCACGCCTGGCTTCCGGACGCGCATGCCGAAGGCCCGACGCCGATCTCCTCGGTGCTCTCGGGCCTCCTCCTCAACGTCGGGCTCTACGCGATCGTCCGGTTCAAGATGCTGCTGGCGGCCAATGGCGACGCCCTGGCGCCGGGCCCGCTGCTGGTCACGATGGGCCTGGCCTCGCTGTTCGTCGCGGCGCTGATGCTCTACCGGCGCCGCGACATCAAGCGGCTCTACGCCTATTCGTCGATCGAGCACATGGGCATCGTCACCTTCGCCTTCGGCATGGGCGGGCCCCTCGCCAACTTCGCGGGCCTGCTGCACATGGCGCTGCACAGCCTGACCAAGTCGGCGATCTTCTACGCGGTCGGCCTCGCCGCTCAGGCCCGTGGCACGCAGCAGATCGAGCAGATCCGCGGTCTGACCGCGAGTCACCCGGCGCTCGGATGGTGCCTGGTCGCCGGCACCGTTGCGATCTCCGGATTGCCGCCCTTCGGCCTGTTCATGAGCGAATTCCTGCTGGTCACCTCGACCTTCCCGCGTTCGCCGATCCTCGGCGTGCTGCTCTTGATCGGACTGCTGGTCGCATTCGGCGGCATGATGCTGCGTCTCCACGGCATCGCCTTCGGCGCGGCCGAGCGCGATCGCCGTCCACTGACCGGATCGCTGCTGCCGGTCTACGCGCACCTGGTCCTGATCCTGATCGCCGGCATCTTCCTCCCGGGCCCGCTGGTCGCCTGGTTCCAGTCGGTGGCGGAGATGCTGGGATGACCCAGCTCCTGCCCGCGCTCGCTTCGCTTGGACCGAAGGAGGCCGACCTTCCCTGGCCGCGCCATCGCGTCGACGGCCGCGGCTGGTTCGGCCTGCTGGCGATGCTGGCCCAGGAAGACTGGACGCTGATCGCCCTCTTCGCGGACGGCACCGACATCCACCTCGCCTTGCGCGACGAGAGTGACGGCAGCCAGG
>CAZZLX010000829.1:0-1720 GCA_964655235.1 uncultured Rhizobium sp. | reverse complement strand
GCGGCTTCTCGTGGGAGAAGGTCGATCTGGTGAACAAGCTCAAGAAGGCCTTTGGCGCCTGAGCTTCGCCGTTTCCACGGCCGGCGCCTCGCCCGGCCGCTTACCCAGCGCCGCAAGGAGCTGATCGAGAATCTGCTGCCGCGCCTCCGGATCCAGATCCCCGAGGCCGGCAGCGTCGATCCGCACGCGCTGTTCGCCCCCACGCGCAGGCAGGTCTGGCTCGAGATCGGCTTCGGCGGCGGCGAGCACCTCGCCTGGCAGGCCGAGCGGCATCCCGACATCGGCTTCGTCGGCTGCGAGCCCTTCCTCAACGGCCTCGCCTCCCTGCTGACCGCGATCGAGGAGAGGCAGCTCGTCAATGTGCGGCTGCATCCAGACGATGCGCGACTGCTGCTGCGCCGTCTCGCGCCGAAGTCGATCGATCGCTGCTTCATCCTCTTTCCGGATCCGTGGCCGAAAGCGCGGCACAAGAAGCGGCGCATCGTCTCGACCGAAACGCTCGACTGGCTCGGCAGCGCGATGGCGGACGAGGCCGAGCTCCGGCTCGCCTCGGACGACGCCGACTATGTCGCTCACATGCTCGAGGTGGCGACGGGCCATCCGGCCTTCGAAGCCGTGCGCATCGGCGAGGAGAGCGCGCGTCGTCCCGACGACTGGCCGCCGACGCGCTATGAAGAGAAGGCGCGCGCGAAGGGAGCGGCGTGCCGGTTCCTGATCTTCAGGCGCAAACAGCGAAATTGACAGAAGCCGCCGTCACCGGCGGGTCACAGATATGTCGCCCGCATACGGCTGACGCTCTCGTCTCCTGCGCCCACATTTCCGGGAGCAAAAGAGGAGATCCGAGATGGCTCACTCCATGATGCACAGCATCGGCTCGGCGGTCAGTCGCTTCTTCGAGCGCCGGCGCATCGAGAAGACCCGCACCGAGCTGCTAACTCTCGACGATCATGCGCTCGCCGATATCGGCATGGTCAGAAGCGACCTTGAGGCGCGCGAGGATCCGATGATGGCGCACGACACCGCGACTCCGCGGATGCCGCCCGAGAGAACCCACTAGCATCTCTGCATTCGTCGACGCCGCGCCGCCCTCCGGGCGGCGCGTTCGTTTTGGGCGCAGGAGTAGCGACGCGCCGGCGTGTCATCGACAAGACAGCGTCATCGAGACGCCGATCTGGCTCCAACCGAAGGACGATTCCCCATGCTCACTTCCCGTCATCGCATTCTCGCCGGCGCGCTCGCGCTCGGCCTTCTCGGTGCCGCGGCGCCTGCAGTCTTCGCGCAGCCTGCGAATCCGCCGGGAGCTTCGCGCAGCTTCAATCGCCACATGGATGGCCGCATCGCCTTCCTCAAGGCCGAGCTCAAGATCACGCCGGCTCAGCAGGCGGCCTTCGACAACTACGTCAAGGTCATGAAGCAGAACGCCGACGAGATGAGCGCGACGATGCAGAAGCGACGTGCGGCGCGCACGGCGAGCGGCGACCAGAAGCCGAAGCCGCCGACAGCGATCGAGCAGATGGAGCGCCGTGCGGAAACCGCGAAGCTCGCCGCCGCGCAAAGCCAGCGCTCGCTCGACGCGTTCAAGCCGCTCTACGCTCAGTTCTCCGACGAGCAGAAGCAGGTCGCCGACGAGTTGATCGGACGCGGCGGCCGAGGCAGTCACGGCGGCCCGGCCCATCGCCGCACCTAAATCGTCGCCTCCTGAAACTCGAAGGGCCCGGCG
>CAZZLX010000828.1:0-1721 GCA_964655235.1 uncultured Rhizobium sp. | reverse complement strand
GTTCTTTTTTCTTTTCGTCGGCTTCCTTCTTAGTTGCGGCCTGAGGTGCGGCCTTTTCTTCCTCTTTCATAGAGTTTTTCAGCTCTTCCCGCACTTCCCTGTACTCGGCCTCGGTGATGATGCCCTTCCTGATCGCTTCTTCCGGCAGACTCTTCAGCGCGTTGACCGCGCCTCGCGGCTTGAACGATCCGGTGATCTGGAGGTACTCGAGCTTGAGCGCGAGCTCGGGCCCCGACGTCACCGGCGATGCCGATGACATCATCGGCGTGCGGCGGACGAGCCCCTTGATGCGCGCCTGGGCGGCGCGGAAATCGCCAAGCGTATAACCCATGGAGACCGCCTTCAGGCTGACGGTTGGACGAGATGGCAGGCGACGTGATGTCCGCCGCCGACATCGACCAGCGGCGGCTCCATCGTCTTGCACCGGGCCTCGGCGTACTGGCAGCGCGTGTGGAAGCGGCAGCCAGCCGGCGGATTGAGCGGGCTCGGCACGTCGCCGCCAAGGACGACCCGCGTGCGCTTCTGGTCGGGACGGGCGATCGGGATCGCCGACAGCAGCGCCTGCGTATAGGGGTGCTTCGGCGACGCGTAGAGGCTGTCCTTGTCGGTCAGCTCGACGATCTTGCCGAGATACATCACCGCCACGCGGTCGGCGATGTGCCGGATGACCGCAAGGTTGTGGCTGATGAAGAGATAGGTGAGGCCGAACTCCTTCTGCAGATCCTGCATCAGGTTGATGACCTGCGCCTGGATCGACACGTCGAGCGCGGAGACCGGCTCGTCGCAGACGGTGAACTGCGGCCGGAGCGCGAGTGCGCGCGCGATGCCGATGCGCTGGCGCTGGCCGCCCGAGAACTCGTGCGGGTAGCGGTTGGCGTAGGTGCGCGCCAGGCCGACGATGTCGAGAAGCTCATGCGCCCGCGCCCGGCGTGAGGCCGCGGTGCCGACGCCGTGGATCACCATCGGCTCACAGATGATGCTCTCGACCGTCATGCGCGGATTGAGCGACGCGAACGGGTCCTGGAAGATGATCTGCAGCTCGCGGCGACGCTCGCGCATCTCCTTCGCCGAGATGCGCGCGAGGTCGGTCCCGTCGTAGCGGAGAGCGCCGGTCGTCGGCTCGATCAGGCGGAGCATGAGGCGGCCGGTCGTCGACTTGCCGCAGCCGGACTCGCCGACCAGGCCCAGGGTCTCGCCGCGAGCGACGGTGAAGCTGATGCCGTCGACGGCGCGAACAACACCGACGTCGCCGGACGAGAAGAAGCCCTTCCGCACGGGGAAGTGCTTGACGAGGTTGTCGACCTCGATGAACGGCGCCGCGGCGGCGGCCATCTTGACCGCAGCGGTCATGGCCGGTCCTCGTAGCCGGTGTGGCGGATGCAGGCCGCGCGATGCGCCGGCATCAGCTCGATCAGCTTCGGCTCGATCACCGTGCACGGCGTCTTCGCGTACTTGCAGCGCGGATGGAAGCGGCAGCCCGGCGGGAAGTCGTGCGGGCTCGGGATAGAGCCCTCGATCGCCGGCAGGCGGTCGACCACGTGGTCGAGCTGGGGCACCGACTGCAGCAGGCCTTCGGCGTAGGGATGCTGCGGCGTGCGGAACAGGCCACCGACCGGACCGGTTTCGGCGACGCGGCCGGCATACATGACGATCACGCGCTGGACGAACTCGGCGACCACACCGAGGTCGAGATGTCGGTGCTGTTCGCCGACATCCGCTCG
>CAZZLX010000827.1:0-1721 GCA_964655235.1 uncultured Rhizobium sp. | reverse complement strand
CGGCGAGTCCGGCTGCGGCAAGACCACGATCGGCCGCGTCGTGCTGCGCCTCGAGGACCCGACCGCGGGCGAGCTCCGCTACGACGGCCAGGACCTGGGCCGCGCCACCGGCTCGGAGATGCAGAAGCTCCGCCGCCAGATCCAGGTGATCTTCCAGGATCCGTTCTCCTCGCTGAACCCGCGCATGAGCGTCGGCGAGATCATCGGCGAGCCGCTCTCGGTCTATAAGCTCGAGCCGAACGCCAGGCGGGTGAAGGAGCGTGTCGCCGAGCTCCTGACTCAGGTCGGCCTCTTCCCCTACATGGCCGAGCGCTACCCGCATGAGCTTTCCGGCGGCCAGCGCCAGCGGGTCGGCATCGCCCGCGCCCTCGCGCTTGAACCTTCGTTCATCGTCTGCGACGAGCCGGTCTCGGCCCTCGATGTCTCGATCCAGGGGCAGATCATCAATCTGCTGGAAGACCTGCAGCGGCGCTATGGCCTGACCTTCCTGTTCATCGCCCACGACCTGGCCGTGGTCCGCCATATCTCGCATCGCGTCGCGGTGATGTATCTCGGCAAGATCATGGAAGTGGCCGACCGCGACACGCTCTATGCGGCGCCGCAGCATCCCTATACGCAGGCGCTGCTCGACGCGGCTCCGGTGCCGGATCCCCTGATCGAGCGGTCGCGCGCGCCCCGGGCCCTGACCGGAGAGCTGCCATCACCCTTGAATCCACCGGGCGGGTGCGTGTTCCATACCCGGTGCCCGAAAGCCGTCGACGATTGCCGGCGCGTCGTGCCGGAGCTCCGCGAAGTTCGACCCAACCAACTCGCCGCCTGCATCAGACTCTGAGGAGGAAATGATGAAAGCTCTCGCGTATCTCGGACTCGCGGCCCTGTTGGCCTTGCCAGCAACCGCGTCGGCGCAAGCGCCGAAGAAGGGCGGCACCCTGGTCTATGCGATCGGCGCCGAGACCCCGACCTACGACTGCTCGGCGACCGATACCTATGCCGGCCTCCACTTCCTGGCGCCCTTCTATTCGACGCTGCTCAAGTTCGACCTGGCGGCCTATCCGAAGGTGATGGGCGATCTTGCCGAGAGCTGGACGGTCTCGCCCGACAAGAAGACCTACACCTTCAAGCTCCGCAACAACGTCACCTGGCATGACGGCTCGCCCTTCAGCTCGGCCGACATCAAGGCCACCTACGACCGGCTGCGCAACCCGCCGACAGGCGTGGTCTCGACCCGGAAAGCCACCTTCGCCGACATCGACACGATCGACACGCCGGATCCGACCACCGTGGTGTTCAAGCTGTCTGCTGTGAATCCGGCGATGCTCGAGCACTTCGCCAGCCCGTGGAACTGCATCTACTCGGCTGCAAAGCTGAAGGACGATCCTCAGTTCCCGACGAAGACGATCATGGGCACCGGCGCCTTCAAGTTCACCGAGCACGTCAAGGGCAGCCACGTCGCCGGCGTCAAGTACGACAAGTACTTCATCCCCGACCGTCCCTATCTCGACGGGTTCAAAGGCGTGTTCATCCTGCAGCCGGCGGCGATGCTGAACGCGCTGCAGGGCGGCCAGGTCATGGGCGAGTTCCGCTCGGTCTCCCCGGCCGAGCGCGACCGCTTGGTGCAGGGCATGGGCGACAAGATCCGGATCGAGGAGTCGAGCTGGGTGCTCAACATCCTGATCGCCTTCAACACCGAGAAGAAGCCCTTCGACGACGTCCGCGTCCGC
>CAZZLX010000826.1:0-1727 GCA_964655235.1 uncultured Rhizobium sp. | reverse complement strand
CGTGTTCCCGGTCTCGAACGGCCTGATCGTCCAGGGCTTCGGCCGGCCGGAGTTCCTCATGGAGAGCGACATCGAGGCGGTCATCCCGGATGGCGAGCCGCTGCCGCCGGGCTAATCCTCTTGCACGCCGCGGCGACATCCCACTAGGAAGGCTCACTCAGGCCTAACCGGAGTTGCCGAGATGACCGTGTCCCAAGGGCTCGACCGCGCGCTGAAGACGGTCGCCAAGACCTACGCCGGCATCGGCGGCGCGATCGCGGTCCTGCGCGACGGCGAAGTTCTCGCCCGTCACAGCTGGGGCTGGGCCGACCAGGACCGCCGCATCCCGTTCACGCCGGCGACGCTGTTCCGCATCTGCTCGATCTCCAAGCAGTTCACCTGTGCGACGATGCTCGACCGCTTCCCGGATCCCTCCGCGCTGGACGGCGACGTGAAGGCAAGGCTGCCCAAGCTCGAAGAGCCTGCGCCGAAGACCGTCGACCTCGCCAACAACCAGTCCGGGTTCCGAGACTATTGGGCGACCGCGATGCTCTGCGGCTCGCCGGTCGAGGCACCGTTCGGCGACGCCGAGGCGGCGCGACTGATCGCGCTCACCCGCAGCCTGCATTTCCAGCCGGGCACGCGCTACTCCTACTGCAACCAGAACTTCCGGATCATCGGCAACGTCCTCGCCGATCGCGCCGATCGGCCGCTCGCCGATCTGCTGCGCGACATCTTCGACCGAGCCGGGATGGAGCGCGCGATCCTCGCCGCCGACACCAGCGCGCTGCCCGACGGCGCCGTCGGCTATGAGGGCTCGCTCGAAGAGGGGTTCCGTCCGGCGGTCAACCGCATCCTCTGGACCGGCGATGCGGGCATCGCCGCCAGCCTCGACGACATGATCGCCTGGGAGCGCTTCATCGACGCGACTCGCGACGATGCAAGCGGCCTCTATCGCCGGCTCTCCAGCCCGCAGACCTTCCGCGACGGCGCGCCGGCTGCCTACGGCTTCGGCATCGCCCAGCCGAGGCTGCTCGGCCACCGCATCACCAGCCACGGCGGCGGGCTGCGCGGCTGGCGCAGCTTCCGCTTCTACGCACCGGAAACGCGGATCTCGATCGTCGTGCTGTTCAACGGCACCGCCGATCCCCGCGCCGCCGCTCAGGAGATCTTCGCAGGTCTTCTGGGTGTGCCGTCGAAAGGCCCGACGCCGGAAGCGGCTGCGGGCTGGAACGGCACGTATCTCGATTCCGAGACGGGCCTCATCGCGCGCGTCGAGCCGGCGCCGAACAACCAGATCCAGCTGCATTTCTCCGGGCAGCCCGAGAAGCTCGATCCCAAGGGCGAGAGCGAAGCGACGAGTCCGACGGTGCGTCTGCGCCGCGCGGCCGACGGGCTTTGGATGGATCGCCTGAGCGAGAACCTCTCCGTCAGGCTGGAGCCGCGGGACGGGGAGGCGGCGACCGACATCGCCGGCAGCTTCCACAGCGCGGAGTACGATGCGACGCTCACCTGCGTCGATCGCGGCGACGCTCTCTACGGGGCATTTTCGGGCGTCTTCGGACCCGGCCTGATGCAGCCGCTGATCGCCGCCGGCCCCGATCTCTGGCGCCTGCCCTGCCCGCGCAGCCTCGATTTCTCGCCCCCCGGCGACTGGACGCTGGCGTTCCGGCGCGACGGATCCGGGAAGGTATCGGGCGTGCAGGTCGGATGCTGGCTCGCGCGGCGGATCGACTTCCGCCGGATCT
>CAZZLX010000825.1:0-1729 GCA_964655235.1 uncultured Rhizobium sp. | reverse complement strand
CAGAACCTGATCGACAACGCGATCAAGTACGGCAAGGCGGGCACCGAGGTGCGCGTCGTCGCCGGCGAGGCCGCGCAGGTTCCGCCGTCGTTTCCCGACCCGCGCCGCCGCGCTGTCGCGGTCTCGGTCACCGACACGGGCGAGGGCATCGCGCGCGAGCATCTCAGCCGGCTCACTGAGCGCTTCTACCGCGTCGATGTCGGGCGCTCGCGCGACCTCGGCGGCACCGGGCTCGGCCTGGCGATCGTAAAGCACATCGTCAGCCATCACCGCGGCGCGCTGGTCATCGATTCGGATGTCGGGCGCGGCAGCACCTTCACCGTCTTCCTTCCGGTCGCCGAGTGATCAGGATCCGCCTTCTCGCCCTCCTCGCGATCGGCTTCGCCGCGCCGGCGGCCGCGCGCGATGCGCCCTGGGTGATCGCCACGCCGGCTCTCGAGCCGGTCGCAGCGGTGATCGCGGGCCCCGGCGCCAAGATCGAGTCGAGGCCAGACGAGGAAGACGCCGTGACCGCCTATTGCAAAGGCCTCGGCGCCCAGACGGCGGATGCGCTGCTGATCGCCCGACGGCTGCTCGACCGGGAGCGGAAGTCGTGCGAGGGGGAGGCGATCTCGGCCGAGCCGGAGCGCGTGCTCGGGATCGCGGGTCTCTCGGTTCACGGCGGCCCGCCCGGCCTCACCCGCCGCCACCTCTGGCGCGCCTTCGCGCGCGAGATCTCCGTCGACGGCAAGCTCGTCCCTAACCGCGCCAGGACATGGCGGGACGTGGATCCCTCCCTGCCCGAAACGCCGCTGGCCCTCCGCGTGACCGTATCCGCCTCGATGGTGGACGCCCTGGTCCTCGCCACCGGCTGCCTCGGCGCGGCCGGCTACGCCAAGCTCGATCGCAAGCGCCTCTGTCACGGGCTCCGGGATGACCTTCCCGACGAGCCGGCGCCTATCGTCATCGGCCCGCTCGACGCATCCGGGGAGCCGATCGAAGGCGTCGCTCCCACCGAAGCTGACATATCCGCCGGCCGTTACCCGCTTGCCCGGCGCGCGTATCTGTACTTGAAGCGGACCCATCTGCCAGGAATCCCAGGGCTTTACGCGCTCCCCGGCCGCGACCCGGGCGTCCTGCTGCGGCAGCCTTAATTCACCAAACTGTCATATTAAGGTCATATGACCTTAGCGTGACGTGTTTACAGACTGGGGGCGACCCCGAAGGAGCGTCATGGCTTCCGAGCACATCGTCCGCGCTTACGACGAGCAGCTGAAGCGGCTGAAGGCCGAGATCAGCGAGATGGGAGGACTCGTCGAGGTCCAGCTGGGCAACGCGATCCAGGCGATCAGCGTCGGCGACGCCGAGCTCGGGCAACGCTGCGTCGCCTCCGACGTGAAGGTCGACGCGCTCGAGCTCCAGATCGACGAATCCGTGGTCAAGATGCTGGCGCTGCGCCAGCCGATGGCGAGCGACCTCCGCACCATCCTCTCGGCGCTCAAGATCGCCGCCGATCTCGAACGCATCGGCGACTATGCCGCCAATGTCGGCAAGCGCGTGCAGGCCTTGATCCAGTTCCCGCCGGTGCCGAGCGTCAGCGGCGTCGTGCGTCTGGGGCAGCTCGCGCGCCTGGTGGTCAAGGACGTGCTCGACGCCTTCGCCTCCTCCGACACCGCGCGCGCGATCCAGGTCTGGCAGCGCGACGAGGAGCTGGATGCCATGGTGCTCGTCGAGCGCCTCGAGCGTCGTG
>CAZZLX010000824.1:0-1733 GCA_964655235.1 uncultured Rhizobium sp. | reverse complement strand
GGCGACACCATCATGGGTATGAGTCTGGCAGAAGGCGGCCATCTGACCCACGGTGCCGCGCCGAACCTTTCCGGCAAGTGGTTCAAGATCGTCTCCTACGGCGTCCGCCAGGACGACCTGCAGATCGACTACGACGAGGTCGAGCGCCTGGCGAAATCGGAGAAGCCGAAGCTGATCATCGCCGGCGGCTCCGGCGTGCCGCGCATCATCGATTTCGCGCGATTCCGCAAGATCGCGGACTCGGTCGGTGCGCACCTGATGGTCGACATGGCGCATTTCGCCGGCCTCGTCGCCGGCGGCGTCTATCCGAGCCCGCTCCCGCATGCGCATGTCGTCACCACGACCACGCACAAGACGCTGCGCGGCCCTCGCGGCGGCATGATCCTCTGCAATGACGAGGAACTGGGCAAGAAGCTCAACTCGGCCGTCTTCCCTGGCCTCCAGGGCGGCCCGCTGATGCACGTCATCGCCGCCAAGGCGGTGATGCTGGGCGAGGCGCTGAAGCCCGAGTTCAAGCTCTATGCGCGCGCCGTCGTCGACAACGCCAGGGCGCTGGCAGAGGTGCTGGTGAAGCGCGGCGTCGCTATCGTCACCGGCGGTACCGACAGCCACCTCATGCTGGTCGACCTGCGCCCGAAGAAGCTGACCGGCAAGGCCGCCGAGGCTTCGCTCGAGCGAGCGCACATGACCTGCAACAAGAACGGCATCCCGTTCGACACCGAAAAGCCGACGATCACCTCCGGCATCCGCCTGGGCACGCCCGCGGCGACGACACGCGGCTTTGGTGTTGCCGAGTTCCGCCAGGTCGGCGAGCTGATCGGCGACGTGCTCGACGGGCTTGCGAAGAATCCGGAAGACAATGGCGCTGCCGAGGCGAAGGCGCGTGCCGAGGTGAAGCGGCTCTGCGAGCGCTTCCCGATCTACCAGTCGCTCTGATCGTCGTTCGGGGGGAGAAAGAAGATGCGGTGCCCGTTCTGCGGTCACGAAGATACCCAGGTCAAGGACTCGCGTCCGACCGAGGACAATTCCGCGATCCGCCGCCGGCGTTTCTGCCCGGCCTGCGGCTCGCGTTTCACCACCTTCGAGCGGGTGCAGCTGCGCGAACTGGTCATCGTCAAGAAGACCGGCAAGCGCGCGCCCTTCGACCGCGACAAGCTGGCGCGCTCGCTGCAGCTGGCGCTGCGCAAGCGGCCGATCGATGCCGAGCGCCTGGAGCGCGTGGTCAACTCGATCGTCCGCCGGCTCGAGAGCATGGGCGAGAGCGAGATCCCGTCGACCATCGTCGGCGAGTTGGTGATGGAGTCGCTGGCGAACCTCGACCAGGTCGCCTATGTCCGTTTCGCCTCGGTCTACCGCAACTTCCGCGAGGCCAAGGACTTCGGCGACTTCGTCGGCAAGATCGGCAACGACGCCGAGGACTGACCTCTCCGGGCGCGCCATGAGCACCGACCGCGACTGGATGGAGCGGGCGCTCGTCCTCGCGGCCCGGGGCCTGGGCGAGGTCTGGCCCAACCCGGCGGTCGGCGCCGTCCTGGTCAAGGACGGGGCCATCGTCGGCGAAGGCTGGACCCAGAAGGGTGGTCGCCCTCACGCCGAGACCGTGGCCATCGCGGCCGCTGGGACGCACGCGAGCGGCGCCACGCTCTATGTCACGCTCGAACCTTGCGCGCATCACGGCAAGACGCCGCCCTGCGCCGAGGCGGTGATCGCAGCCGGCGTCGTTCGAGTCGTGG
>CAZZLX010000823.1:0-1735 GCA_964655235.1 uncultured Rhizobium sp. | reverse complement strand
GTCGGGCTGCATCGCCAGCGCCCGGGCGATCGCGACACGCTGGCGCTGGCCGCCGGAAAGCTGCGCCGGCCGGCGATCGAGAAGGTCGGTCAGGCCCAGGATCTGCGCCGCCTCGCGCACGCGCCGATCTTCCTCGGCCTTCGACAGCTTCGCCATGCGCAGGCCGAAGGCGATGTTCTTGTGCACGGTCATGTGCGGATAGATCGCGTAGTTCTGGAAGACCATCGCGATGTTCCGGTCCTTCGGCTCCAACCGATCGACCACGCGGTCGCCGATCTTGATCTCGCCCGAGGTCAGGTCCTCGAGCCCCGCGATCATGCGGAGCGTCGTCGACTTGCCGCAGCCGGACGGTCCCACCAGCACGACGAACTCGCCATCGGCGATCGTGAGGTCGATGCCGTGGACGACCTCGGTCCTGTCGAAGCGCTTGACGATCCGGGAGAGCGTCACCGAAGCCATCGTCAGCCCTTCACGCCCGACAGGATGACCCCGCGGATGATGTATTTCTGCAGGAGGATGAAGACGACCAGTGTCGGGATCGTGGCAACGGCCGCGCCGGTCATGATCATGTGCCATTCGGTCGCGAACTCGCCCGAGAACGATGCCAGCCCCACCGGCACCGTGTAGTTCGACGCGCTGTTGGTGACGATCAGCGGCCAGAGGAACGCTGTCCAGCTGCCGAGGAAGGTGAAGATCGCGAGCGCCGATAGCGCCGGCGTCACCAGCGGCAGCGCCACTTCCCAGAAGATGCGGAACTCGGACAAGCCGTCGATGCGGGCGGCATCGATCAGCGCGTCGGGTACGGTCTCGAAGAACTGCTTCATCAGGAAGACGCCGAAGCCGGTGATCAAGCCCGGGAACATGATCCCCCAGTACGTATTGAGCCATCCCAGGTTCTTGCTCATCACGTACCACGGGATGACCAGCATCTCGGTCGGAATCATCAAGGTCGAGAGGATCGCCACAAACACGACCTGCCTGCCCTTGAACTTGTACTTGCAGAGCACGTATCCGGCGAGGCTGTCAAAGAACAGCACCGAGACGGTCGAGATCGATGCGATCGCGAAAGAGTTGAAGAACCAGCGGACGAAGCGGCTCTCGCGAAAGAGATAGGCGTAGTTGTCGAGGGTCGGTGCGACCGGGATCAGGCGGAGATCGTAGACCTCGCCCCGCCCTTTCAGCGAAGTCGAGATCATGAACAGGAAAGGCATGATCATGACGATCCCGCCAAGCGCGACCAGGGTCCAGATGAGGATCTTGCGCGGATCGCGCTTCGGATCGAAGCCCAGCCGCATCACTTCGACCTCAAGGCGCGAAGCTGGATCGCGGTCACGGCGAGCAGCACGACGAACAGCAACATCGTCTGCGCGGCGGCATAGCCCATACGATAGTCGGTGAAAGCCAGCTGGTAGATGTTCAGCACCAGGGGCCGCGTCGTGTTGAGCGGGCCCCCCTTGCCGTCGACGGTCATGTTGTAGACCTTGTCGAAGATCCGGAGGAATCCGATCGAGCTGACCACGATCAGGAACAGGATCGTGGGACGGAGCAGCGGCAGCGTGATCTCTTTGAGGGTCGTCCAGCGGCCGACGCCGTCGATGCGCGCCGCTTCATAGTAGGTCTCGGGGATCGCGCGGAGCCCGGCGAGGAAGATCACCACCTGAAAGCCCAAGCCCGCCCATATCGCAGGCGCCAGGATCGCCCCCAACGCCTGGCTGGTCGAGCGCAGGAACGGCTG
>CAZZLX010000822.1:0-1736 GCA_964655235.1 uncultured Rhizobium sp. | reverse complement strand
CGCAAATACAAGCAGGGCGACGTGGTGGTGATCCGCTACGAGGGGCCGCGCGGCGGCCCGGGCATGCGCGAAATGCTCTCGACCACGGCCGCGCTTTACGGCCAGGGCCAGGGCGACAAGGTGGCGTTGATCACCGACGGCCGCTTCTCGGGCGCGACCCGCGGCTTCTGCATCGGCCATGTCGGGCCGGAGGCGGCGGTCGGCGGCACCATCGCGCTGGTGAAGAACGGCGACATCATCGCGATCGACGCGGTGAAGGGCACGCTCGACGTCGAGCTCAGCAAGGCCGAGCTCGCCAAGCGCCGCAAGGCGTGGAAGCCGCGCCAGCACGACCAGCGGTCGGGCACGCTCTGGAAGTACGCGCAGACCGTGGGCGACGCCGAGAAGGGGGCCGTGACCCATCCCGGCGCCAAGAAGGAAGTCCGCGCCTTCGCCGACATCTGACGTTCGATCCCGAGGGCGGCAGAGATGCCGCCCTTACTCTTCAACTTTCCCCGTTCTTCGAAAGACAGATCATGGCCCGCATCGCCGTCGGTGGCTTCCAGCACGAGACCAACACCTTCGCGCCGTCGCTGGCGACGTACGAGGAGTTCGCCAAGGGCGGCGGCTGGCCGGGCCTCAGCCGCGGCGCCGATCTCGAGCCGGCGACCAAGGGAATGAACCTGCCGGTCGCGGGCTTCATCGAGGAGGCGAGGAAGCGCGGCCACGAGATCGCGCCGCTCGCCTGGGCGGCGGCCTCGCCCTGCTCCTACGTCACCGCCGACGCCTACGAGCGGATCTGCGGCATGATCTGCGAGGATCTGAAGAAGGCGCTGCCGGTCGATGCTGTCTACCTCTGCCTGCACGGCGCGATGGTGGTCGAGACGTTCGAGGACGGCGAGGGCGAGCTGCTCGAGCGCGTCCGCAAGATCGTCGGACCGGACATCCCGGTGGTCGCGAGCCTCGACCTGCATTCGAACACGACGCAGAAGATGGTCGACAACTCGGACGTGCTGATCGCGTATCGCACCTATCCGCATGTCGACATGGCCAACACCGGCAAGATGACCGCCGAGCACCTCGACGGGCTCTTCAAGGGGGCCGGCGCGGTCTACAAGGCCTTCCGTCAGGCGCCGTTCATCATCCCGATCAACTTCCAGTGCACCTACATGGAGCCGGCGAAGACCATCTACAAAATGGTCGAAGACGCGGAGACCGGCGACGTCGCCTCGGTCTCCTTCACGCCGGGTTTCCCGGCCGCCGACATCTGGGACTGCGGCCCGGCGGTGATGGCCTACGGCAAGACCCAGGAAGCCGCCGACCGCGCCGCCGACAGGATCATCGGCGAGGTGATCGGCCGCGAAGGCGACTGGTCCGACAAGTTCTACGACCCGACGGGCGCGGTCGCCTATGCGATGCGCAAGGGCAACCAGGCGACGAAGCCGATGGTGATCGCCGACACCCAGGACAATCCCGGCACCGGCGGCGATGGCGACACCACCGGCTTCCTGCATGCGCTGGTGGCGCAGAACGCCCAGGACGCGGCGCTGGCGCTCGTCTGCGATCCGAAGGCCGCCGAGGCCGCGCACAAGGCCGGCGTCGGCGCCGAGATCACGATCAACCTCGGCAACATCTCGAAGGTCGCGGGCGACAAGCCGTTCCGCGGCACCTTCGTGGTCGAGAAGCTGCATGACGGCAACGTCGTCGGCACGGGACCCATGTATGGCGGCGCCCGCATGAAGCTGGGCCCGATGGCC
>CAZZLX010000821.1:0-1737 GCA_964655235.1 uncultured Rhizobium sp. | reverse complement strand
TGGACCTGCCCTGGCCGAAGCTCGATGTCGTGACATGGTCCTGGCAGAAGGTGCTGGGCGGCGAGGCGCAGCACGGGATGCTGGCGCTGTCGCCGCGCGCGATCGAACGGCTCGAGAGCCACGTGCCGGCTTGGCCGCTGCCTAAGCTCTTCCGCATGACCAAGTCCGGCAAGTTCGACGAGGCGCCGTTCAAGGGCGAGACGATCAACACGCCCTCGATGCTCGCGGTCGAGGATGCACTCGACGGGCTCCGCTGGGCGGAGAAGGTCGGCGGCCTCAAGGGGATGATCGCACGCTCGGAAGCAAACCTGAAGGTTCTCAGCGACTGGGTGGATCGCACGGAGTGGGTCGGATTCCTCGCCAAGGAACCGGCGACGCGGTCCTCGACCTCGGTCTGCCTTTCCTTCGTCGATCCGTGGTTCCAGGGGCATGGAGACGAAGCCAAGGCGGCGATCGCCAAGAAGGTCGCGGGATTCCTCGAGTCCGAGGGCGTCGCCTTCGACATCGCCTCGTACCGTGATGCACCGTCGGGACTCCGCATCTGGTGCGGCGCCACCGTCGAAGCATCCGACATCGAAGCCCTCACGCCCTGGCTCGACTGGGCCTATGCCCGCGCCAAGGCCGCCTGATCACAAGGATCGCTCCCATGCCCAAGGTACTCATTTCCGACGATCTCTCCCCACGCGCGGCCGAGATCTTCCGCTCGCGCGGCATCGAGGTCGACGTCAAGGTCGGCCTCAAGCCTGACCAGCTCCGCGCCATCGTCGGCGAGTACGACGGCCTCGCCATCCGCTCGGCGACCAAGGTGACGAAGGAAGTCCTCGACGTCGCGACCAACCTCAAGGTCGTCGGCCGCGCCGGCATCGGCGTCGACAACGTCGACGTCAAGAATGCGACGCAGAAGGGCGTCGTCGTTATGAACACGCCCTACGGCAACGCCATCACCACGGCCGAGCACGCGATCGCGCTGATGTTCGCGCTCGCCCGCGAGATACCGGCCGCGGACCGCTCGACCCGTTCCAGCAAGTGGGAGAAGAACCGCTTCATGGGCGTCGAACTCGCGGCCAAGACGCTGGGCCTTATCGGCTGCGGCAACATCGGCTCGATCGTCGCCGACCGTGCGCTCGGACTGAAAATGAAGGTCGTCGCATTCGATCCGTTCCTGACCGAGGATCGCGCCAAGGCGCTGGGCATCGAGAAGGTCGAGCTCGACGACCTCTTCGCCCGCGCCGACTTCATCACGCTGCACGCTCCGCTGACCGAGTCGACGAAGAACATCGTCGACGCCAAGGCGCTGGCAAAGATGAAGAAGGGCGTGCGCATCATCAACTGCGCCCGCGGTGGGCTCGTGGTCGAGGAGGACCTGAAGACCGCGATCGAGTCGGGCCATGTCGCCGGCGCCGCGCTCGACGTGTTCTCGGTCGAGCCGGCCAAGGACAATCCGCTCTTCGCGCTCGAGCAGGTGATCGCGACGCCCCATCTCGGCGCCTCGACGACCGAGGCGCAAGAGAAGGTGGCGCTGCAGATCGCCGAGCAGATGAGCGACTTCCTCCTGACCGGCGCGGTGACCAATGCGCTCAACATGCCGTCGGTGACGGCCGAGGAGGCGCCGAAGCTGAAGCCTTATATGAGGCTTGCTGAACTCTTGGGCAGCATGCTGGGCCAGGTGGTGGAGCGCGAGGTGACGGCGGTGACGCTCGAGCTGGAAGGCCAGGCGGCGGAACTCAACCCGCGGCC
>CAZZLX010000820.1:0-1745 GCA_964655235.1 uncultured Rhizobium sp. | reverse complement strand
AGAGCCGAGATGAAGCCCGGTGATCGTGATCACCGGCACAAGCGTGTTCTTCAGCGCGTGGCCGAAGTGCACCGCGCGGTCGGTGAGGCCGCGGGCGCGCGCGAACTTGATGTAGTCGGTGCGCAGCACCTCGAGCATCTCCGAACGCACGAGGCGCATGATCAGCGTCGTCTGGAACAGCCCCAGCGTGATCGCCGGCAGGATCAGCGCCTTGAGGCCGCTCTTGGTGAGGAAGCCGGTCGACCAGAATCCCAGGTTGACCACGTCGCCGCGGCCGAACGACGGCAGCCATCCGAGCAGCACGGCGAAGATCAGGATCAGCAGGATGCCGATCAGGAACGTGGGCAGAGACACGCCGATCAACGACACCGTCAGCATGAAGCGGCTGAGCGCGCCGTGGCGGTGGAGGCCGGTGTAGACGCCGGCGGGCACGCCGATGAACAGCGCGAAGAGGGCGGCGACGATCACCAGCTCCAGCGTCGCCGGCAGGCGCTCGGCGATGATCTGCGCGACCGGCGTGCCGACGCGGAAGGAGAAGCCGAAGTTCCCGGTGATCAGGTTCTTCAGGAAATAGAGGAACTGGACGTAGAAGGGACGATCGAGCCCGAGCAGCTGGCGGAGCGCGTTCCGCTGCTCCAGCGTCGCGTCCTGCGCCACCATCTGGTTGATGGGGTCGCCCATGTACTGGAACAGCGCGAAGGCGACGAACGCCACTGACGCCATGACCAGCACGGACTGGAGCGCGCGACGGACGATATAGGCGAACATGACTGGAGGTGCGTTCGGGGTCTATGCGGCGAGGCCCGGATGGATCGCTCCACCCGGGCCCCGTCGATAGAGAAGCCGGAACTTACTTCAGCTTGATCAGGCGCAGGTCGACGTCGTTCGACGGGCGCGGCTTGACCGAGCCGTCGATGACTTCGTCGCGCACGCCCCACGCCAGCGTCTGCTGGTGCAGTGGGATGTGGCCGTACTCGTCCTTGTGGATCTTCTGCGCCTCGACCAGCATCTCGATCCGCTTCTTCGGGTCCATCTCGGTGCCGGCCTTGACGGTCAGCTCCTCGACCTTCGCGTTGCGGTAGGCGCCGGAGTTGTTCTGGCCGGCGCCGGGGCCGTCCATGGTCACGATGTTCACGAGCATGTTGTGAGCATCGAAGGTGCCCGGGGTCCAGCCCAGCATGTAGAAGCTGGTGTTCCGGTTCTCCTTGAGACCGATCTTGTCGAAGTGCAGCGACCGCGTCTGGGCGTTCAGCTTGATCTGGATGCCGACGCGGGTGAGCATCGGGACGATCGCCTGGCAGATCGCCTCGTCGTTGGTATAGCGGTCGTTCGGGCAGTCCAGCGTCACCGGGAAGCCGTTCGGATAGCCGGCGTCGGCGAGGAGCTTCTTCGCCTCGTCCGGATTGAAGGCCGGGCGCTTGTCCACGTCATCCGAGAAGCCGGCGATGCCGGGGGCAACCATCGAGCCGGTCGGGCGCGATTCGCCGCGCATGACGACGCGGGCGATGGTCTGGATGTCGATCGCCTTGTAGAAGGCCTCGCGCACCCGCTTGTCCTTGAACGGGTTCTTGCCCGAGCCCTTCATGTCGAGGAGCTCGTTCCGGTGCTGGTCGAAGCCGAGGAAGATCGTGCGGAGCTCGGGCCCTTCGAGGACCTTGGTGCCCTTGCTCGAGTTGATCCGCTGCTTGTCCTGCGACGGCACCGGATACATCAGGTCGATCTCGCCCGAGAGCAGCGCCGCGACG
>CAZZLX010000819.1:0-1745 GCA_964655235.1 uncultured Rhizobium sp. | reverse complement strand
CTTCGCTTTCAGGTCCGCCATCGCCTTGCCGACGATGTCGTCGTCGCCCGGCTTCGACATGTCCTCGACCACCAGCGACTTCGCGTAGGCATCGGCTTCGGCGCCCTTGAGGCCCAGCTGGCCCGCGACCCACTGACCCAGCAGCTTCGCCCGCCGCGCCATCACCTTGAAGCGGAATTCCTCGTCGTGCTGGAACTTCCTCTCGGCGTCCTTCTTGCGGTCGTCAAAGCCGGTCATCGAGTCTACTCCTGGGGATTGGGGATTGAAGCTTGGCACCTGACTTAATGGCTGCGAGAGGCCTCGGCAAGAGGCCGGTCAGGCGCGGTTTTCGAGCCAGCGAATTCCCGCCACGCCTCCCAACACGATGCCGGCTACCGCGATGAACGAACCGACAGCCAGGGTCGAGAGGCCGGATAGTCCCTGGCCGACCGTGCATCCCAGCGCCAGCACGCCGCCGACGCCCATCAGCATGCCACCGGAGATGTGACGGATCAGATCGGAGGTGTCGGTGAAGCCTTCGACGCGAAAGCTGCCGGAAAGCATCGCTGCCACGAACGCGCCGGCGATCACGCCGCCGACGCTCGCCGCGCCGAAGCCGAGGCTCGCGCCGGTGAAGAACATCAGATACTGCAGCCCGTCGCCGATCGGCGCGACGAAGGAGAAGCTTGCGACCTGCATCGGCTCGAACGGGTCGCGAGACGCCCATGTCGTCGCCGCCCAGGCGGCGGGAATGATCAGGCCTATGATCACCGAGGCGGCGAGCAGCACGCGGTCGCGGCGCAGCGATGGCGAGGCGAGCGCCCAGATCGTGAGCGCAATGCCGATCACAAGCGCAAGAGCGACGCGCAATGGACCGACGCCGAGCCCGGTTGCGCGCGCAACCAGATCCGGCAAGCCCTGCGAGGAAATGCCGATGCCGCGGAGGTCGATCTGCGTCCCCTGTTCGAACGTGCGGCGCAGCGGCGCGATCAGCCCGCGCAAGGTCGTCAGCGCCGCGATCGCGAGCACGATCGCGGCGACGAGGCTCTTAAGGTTCCCGGCGCCGGTGCGCACCAGGATGCGGCTGCCGCAGCCGCCGGCGAGCACCATGCCGAAGCCGAAGGCGGTGCCGCCCAGGATCGCGCCGATCCATCCCAGTACGGGTGTCCTGTAGATCGACTTGGAGAGGTCCGCCAGTCCCTGGATCTCGAGCAGCTGGCTCGCGACCAACGCGATTGCGACCGACAGCACGCCGGCACGAGCCCTGCGGGAGTCGCCCATCAAGACCACGTCCGAGATCGCGCCCATGGTGCAGTAGTTGCTGCGCTGGACGGCGGCGCCGAAAAGCATGCCCAGAGCGAAGCCGAGCGTCAGAACTACATACTTTGGTTGTAATTCCTCCATGACTCCCCTCGGCAAGCGCGATTGCTTCCCCTATATAGCTGTACCGGCTCTTTCTTTCGCCGCAAGGGGAGCAACCCTGGACGTCACCACCCTAGATGCCCGCGGGCTTACCTGCCCGTTGCCGGTCCTTAAGGCCCGGAAGGCGCTTCAGAACCTGCCGCCCGGGGGGCGGCTTCGGGTGCTGGCGACCGATCCCGGCGCCGTCGGCGACTTCCGTGCGCTCTGCGAGGCCGCCGGGCACACGCTGATCGCGTGGAACGAGGCCGACAAGATTTTCACCTTCGATCTGCAGAAGAAGACGGGCTGAGGCCCGTCCTCTCCCGAGATCGCCCGGCTACTTCGCGCGAAGCTCGGCTTTCACG
>CAZZLX010000818.1:0-1745 GCA_964655235.1 uncultured Rhizobium sp. | reverse complement strand
GACGAGCTCGTCGCGCGCGGGAGGTCGGGGCCGCCTGCCGCCGGCGCGCGGCGGGAGGGGCTCGACGACGTCGCCCGATTCCTCGACCGTCGAAAAGCGCGCATCCACGTACATGCGGCCCGCGCGCGCGCTCCCTCCGTCATGCCGATTCCGGTGTCAGCCACTGACCAGCCCCCTGGAAGAGAACCACCCCTTAAGTTAATTCAGGACCTGTTTGCCGGCCAAGACCGTCGAGATCGCGGCCGTCGAAGCGCCCATCCAAGGGGCTGGCGAGCCGGCCGCGATCACGGCCTCAGGCGCCGGCGGCCGGTATCCCAGCGATGAGTGCGGACGCACGGCGTTGTAGTGGCGTCGCCACGATTCAATGAGCACCTGAGCCTCCTTCAGCGTGTAGAAGATCTCGCCGTTCAACAACTCGTCCCTAAGCTTCCCATTGAAGCTTTCGCAGTAGCCGTTCTCCCAGGGACTGGCCTTCTCGATGAACGCGGTCCTGGTACCGACGGCGGCGATCCATTCCCGGACGGCCTTGGCGATGAACTCCGGCCCCTGATCCGAGCGGATGTGCTCTGGCGCACCCCGCTCGAGGCAGGCCAGCGCCAGTGTCTCGATCACGTCGTACCCATTGAGCCGCCGGGCGACGCGGATGGCGAGGCATTCCCGCGTGAACTCGTCGATCAGGCACAGCAGCCGTTACTTCCTGTCGTCATGGGTTCTGTCCTCGACGAAGTCGTAGGCCCAGACATGATTCTTGTGGCTCGGCCGGAGCCGGACGCACGAACCGTCGTTGAACCACAGCCGGTTCCGCCGTGGCTGGCGGGCCGGTACCTTCAGACCCTCTCGCCGCCATAGCCGTTCAATCCGCTTCTTGTTGACCGCCCAGCCTGCCGACCGCAGCAGGGCCGTGATCCGCCGATAGCCGTAGCGGCCATACTGCCGCGCCAGCTCGATCATGTCGGCAACAAGAGCCGCCTCGTCCTCCAGGGTTCGCCCCTCGCGCCGCTGCGTGGTCCGCGGCTGGCCGATCACCGCGCAGGCTCGGCGCTCCGAGACGCCGAGAACCTGCCGAATGTGATCCACCAACTGCCGCCGGCGCGAGGGGCTTACGGTTTTCCCCGCAACGCCTCCGACAGAATCATCTTGTCCAGCGTCAGATCTGACACCGCGCGACGCAGCCGCACGTTCTCCGCCTCAACTTCCTTCAGCCGTTTCACCTGATCGAGCTTCAGTCCGCCATACTCGTTACGCCATCGGTGATACGTCGTGTCGGTCACCCCGATCGACTTCACCGCCTCGCCAAGCTGTTTGCCCTGACCGACCAGAACGTCAACCTGCCGCAGCTTCGCGACGATCTCCTCTGCCGTATATCGCTTTTTCGGCATCTTCCGGATCTCCCTCGGTTTCCAACTCTACCGATGGTTCCTTCCGATGGGGGCAGGTCACCCTTCTGTTTTCGCCTACCGCTTCTTCGCTTTGGAACGCTTGGCGGTGCGCCTCTTGGCGGGCTTTTTCGCCTTGGCTTTCTTCGCGCCCGCCTTCTTCGCGCCCGCCTTCTTAGCGGCTGTCTTCTTTGACCCGGGCTTCATGCCGCGATCGACGGCCAACCAGCGCATGAGCTCGTTCATGCGCGCGGCCACCAGCTTCTTCGGGTCGCGCTTGGACCAGTCGTAGATGCCTTTGCCCGAGGCAGGGCCGGTGTGGCCTGCATCCACCAATTCCTTCACCTTCGCGGCCGGCACCGTGTCGCG
>CAZZLX010000817.1:0-1751 GCA_964655235.1 uncultured Rhizobium sp. | reverse complement strand
GATGCTCACCGAAGAATGCCACTTGAACCCGTTCCTGGAAGAACACGGCATCGAAGTGGTCGACACGGATCTGGGCGAGCGGATCGTCCAGTTTCGCCACGAGCCGCCCAGCCACATCGTGCTGCCCGCGATCCACATCAAGAAGGAAGAAGTCGGGGCGCTGTTCCACGAGAAGCTGGAGCTGATCCTCGACTACCTGCCGGACGCGCGCGTCACGCTCGATCCTGAAGCCGAACCGGCCTTCGCCGCGCGCTTCGAGATGATCCAGGAGTATTTCGACGCGCGGAAATCGATGGGCAAGCTCGGCGGCGACGAAGGCTTGCCCTACAAGCCGCTTCCGCCCGAGCGTCTCTATCCGACGCCCGAGGAGTGGCAGGCGCGCCTGCTGGAGCGGCCCTATGCCGCATTCACGCCGTTCATCGGGCCCGGCCGCGATGCCGGCGGCCGCGCCGGCCATGACTTCGCCACGGCACGTGCGGCGCCCGAGATCAACCTTTACGACGCGGTCCGCCAGCATCTCGTGACGCTGGCGTCCGAAGGGAAGCGGGTCTCGATCGCCGCCTTCACCCAGGGCTCCGCCGACCGTCTCTCGCATCTGCTGGGCGAGCACCGTGTCGAGAACCTGGTTGCGGTCGCGGACGGAAAGGCTCTCGAGGCGCTGGTGCCCGGCCAGACCGGTATCGCCGTGCTCGGGCTCGACCGCGGGTTCACGCATGAGAACGTCGCGCTGATCGCGGAGGCCGACATCCTCGGCGAGCGTTTGTCGCGTCCGCCGCGCCGCCGGCGCAAGGGCGAGGACTTCCTCAAGGAAGCCTCGACGCTCAGCGAAGGCGATTTCGTCGTCCATATCGAGCACGGCATTGGCCGCTACGACGGCCTCGTCACGCTCGAGGTCTCCGGCGCGCCGCATGACTGCCTTCGCGTGCTCTATGCCGGCGGCGACAAGCTGTTCGTGCCGGTCGAGAACATCGAAGTGCTGTCGCGCTACGGGTCCGAGGACATGGACGCCCAGCTCGACCGCCTCGGGGGTGCCGGCTGGCAGGCACGCAAGGCACGGGTCAAGCAGAAGATCCGCGACATCGCCGATCGCCTGATCAAGGTCGCGGCGGAGCGCGAGGTCAGGAAGGGCGAGGTCGTCAACGTGCCGGAAGGTCTCTACGAGGAGTTCTGCGCGCGCTTCCCCTACGTCGAGACCGAGGACCAGCTGCGCGCGATCGGCGACACGGTCGACGACCTCGCCTCGGGCAAGCCGATGGACCGGCTCATCTGCGGCGATGTCGGCTTCGGCAAGACCGAGGTCGCGTTGCGCGCGGCGTTCCTGGGACTGATGTCCGGCATGCAGGTTGCCGTCGTCGTGCCGACGACGCTGCTCTGCCGCCAGCACGTTCAGAACTTCACCCAGCGCTTCGCCGGATTACCGGTCCGGATCGGGCAGCTCTCGCGCCTCGTCACGGCCAAGGAAGCGGCCGAAACCAAGAAGCGGATCGCCGACGGCACGATCGAGCTCGTGATCGGCACGCATGCGCTGCTGGCGAAGGGCATCCAGTTCGCCAATCTGGGCCTGCTCATCGTCGACGAGGAACAGCATTTTGGCGTCGGCCAGAAGGAGCGCCTGAAGGAGCTTCGTGCCGACGTCCATGTGCTGACGCTGACCGCGACGCCGATCCCGCGCACGCTGCAGATGGCGATGTCGGGCCTGCGTGAGCTCTCGGTTATCCAGACCCCGCCGGTCGACCGGCTCGCGGTGCGCA
>CAZZLX010000816.1:0-1756 GCA_964655235.1 uncultured Rhizobium sp. | reverse complement strand
GCCCCAGCGCCGAGGCGTCTGGCGCCCGCCGGGCCTCGGCCTCAGCCGTCATCCGTGCCGGATCTGGCTGTTTGCGATCATGCTCAACCTCCTGGTCGCGCTCGCGGCGGGCTGGCAGATCGCGAACGAGCGGGCGGGCGAGCTGGCACGAACCGAGGAGCGCACACGGCTCGCCACGACCGCGCTCAAGGCGCATCTCGAGCGCATCTTCGATCTCGCCGAAGCAAACATGAAAGGCCTCGACGAGACGCCGGATTCGGCGATGCTTTCGATCGACCGCACCCGCTCGGGCTTGCGCGCACGCCTCGCCGCGCAGATCGCGAGCGGACGACCCTTCGTGAACCTGCTCGTCGTCGACGCGAAGGGATACGTCACCAACAGCGCTCGCGAGGACGCCGCCGCTCCGAGCTCGCTTGCCGATAGGCACTATTTCAACCGCCACCGCGCCGAGCGCTCGCCAGGGCTTCTGATCTCCCCGCCGGTCGTCTCGCGGCCGAGCGGCCTGGTCGTCGTCCCGATCAGTCGCCGGATCGAGACCAGGTCCGGCGCGTTCGACGGCATCGTCGTCGCGGGATTGATGGCCGATCACCTGATCGATCTCTACCGGTCGCTCGAGCCGCTGTCGGTCTCGGCGCATCTTCTCGACGGCACGACGCTGGCGCGATCGCCCGAAGGCATCCAAGTCGGCCAGACGCTCACCGCCGACGATCCGCTGCTGGAGCATGTCGCGACGGTGGCCTCCGGCACGTTCCGCGCCGAAAACGAGAGCCGCGGCAGGATCGTCAGCTACGCGCGGCTCGAGCACTGGCCGGTGATGGTCGCGGTCGAGGTCGACCGGGATGCCGCGCTCGCCCCCTGGCGATCGTCGCGCAACGGCACGCTCGTCCTGGCGCTGGTCTTCGCCGCGACGGTCTTCGGCGCCTTCCTGGTGATCGAGCGCCAGCTGACCCAGCTCGCCGCCGCGCGCGTCGCGGCTGAAGCCGCTGACCGCGCCAAGTCGCATTTCCTCGCGCATATGAGCCACGAGCTGAGGACGCCGCTCAACGCCGTGATCGGCTTTGCCGAGATCATGGGCCAGGAGGCCTTCGGGCCGCTCGGAAGTCCCCGCTATCGCCAGTACGTCGCCGACATCCACCGGTCCGGCGAGCACCTGCTGGCGACGATCACCAGTATCCTCGACCTGGTTCGGGTCTCGGCCGGGCACTGGAAGATGGACCAGCGGCTGGTGTCGCCGGTCGAGATCGTCGCCGACGTCCGACGCCAGCTCGCCCCGGAAGCCGAGGCCAAGCGCATCTCGCTGATCGCAGAGCTGGCTCCGGACCTGCCGCCGCTCCTGAGCGACCGCCGCGTGCTCAGGCAGATCCTCCTGAACCTCGTCGGGCATGCGATCCGCTCGACACCCGAGGTCGGCTCGGTCCGGATCGTCGCCAGCGCCACCGAGGCAGTGCTCTCTCTCAGGGTCGCCGACAGCGGACCCGGCATGTCGCCGGAGGAGATCAGGCTGGCTTTCGAGCCGTTCGGAGCCGCCGGCAACGTGCTGACCACCCGGGCACGCGACGACGGCCTGGCACTGCCGCTGGCCCGATCCTTCACCGAGCTGCTGGGCGGCCGGCTCAGAATCGACAGCGGCCCCGGCCGCGGCGCCGTTGCCACGGTGGTGTTGCCCTTAGGCAACATATCGTTGTCGTCGGAGAAAGAATGGCGCGCCCGAAGAGACTCGAACTCCTAACCTTCTGATCCGTAGTCAGATGCTCTA
>CAZZLX010000815.1:0-1757 GCA_964655235.1 uncultured Rhizobium sp. | reverse complement strand
CATTGTTCTCGACGATATAGACCATGTCGACGCCGCGCCTTATGGCATGCGCGAACTGGCCCAAGCCGATCGAGGCGGAGTCGCCGTCGCCCGAGACGCCGAGATAGGTCAGCTCCCGGTTGGCGAGGTTGGCGCCGGTCAGCACCGACGGCATGCGGCCATGCACCGAGTTGAAGCCGTGGCTCTGGCCCAGAAAGTAGGTCGGCGTCTTCGACGAGCAACCGATGCCCGAGAGCTTGGCGAGGCGGTGCGGCTCGAGGTCGAGCTCGAAGCAGGCCTGGACGATCGCGGCCGAGATGGAATCGTGCCCGCATCCGGCACAGAGGGTCGAGACCGTGCCCTCGTAGTCGCGGCGGGTGAACCCGAGCTTGTTCTTCGGCAGGCCCGGGTGGCGGAACTTCGGCTTCGGCAGATAGCTCATGACACGGCCTTCCGGAAGGGAACCACGGCCGCCTCTTCGGCGATCGTCTCGGCGATGAACTTGGCGGTGATCGGCGTGCCGTCGTAGTGGAGCACCGGGATCAGCTTGGCCGGATCGATGCCGCATTCGCTCATCAGCAGCGTACGCATCTGGCCGTCGCGGTTCTGCTCGACGACGAAGACCCGGTCATGCGCCGCGCAGAACGCGGTCACGTCCTGGTGGAACGGGAAGGCCCGGAGCCGAAGCGTATTGACGTGCACGCCCTTGGCCGTGAGCTTGGCCATCGCCTCGTCCATCGAGGGCGAGGTCGAGCCGTAGTAGATGACGCCGAGCTTGGTCGGCTGGCCTGAGTCCTTGCGGACCGGCTGCGGCACCAGCGTCTTCGCGGTATCGAACTTGCGCAACAGCCGCGTCATGTTCTCGACGTAGGCCGGGCCTTCCTCGGTATAGCGCGCGTACTGGTCCTTGCTGGTGCCGCGCGTGAAGAAGGCGCCCTTGTTCGGGTGCGTGCCGGGATACGTGCGATAGGCGATGCCATCGCCGTCGACGTCGAGGTAGCGGCCAAACGGCTTGCCGGAGTCGAGATCCTCGGCGGACATCACCTTGCCGCGGTCGAGCCGGCGCGTGTCGTCCCATTTGAAAGGTGCGCAAAGCCGCTCGTTCATGCCGATGTCTAGGTCGAGCATGACGAAGACCGGCGTCTGCAGCCGGTCGGCGAGGTCGAAGGCCTGGGCCCCGAAATCGAAGCACTCCTTCCCATCCTCCGGCAGCAGCAGCACGTGCTTGGTGTCGCCGTGGCTGGCGTAGGCGGCCGAGAGGATGTCGCATTGCTGCGTCCTCGTCGGCATGCCGGTCGACGGCCCGGCCCGCTGCACGTCGAAGATCACCGCCGGGATCTCGGCGAAGTAGGCGAGCCCGATGAACTCCTGCATCAGCGAGACACCGGGGCCGGAGGTCGAGGTGAAGGCGCGGGAGCCGTTCCAGCCGGCACCGATCACCATGCCGATCGAGGCGAGCTCGTCCTCGGCCTGGACGATCGCGTACTTCCGCTTCGAGGTCGTCGGGTCGACGCGGAAACGCTTGCAGTGGCTGGTGAAGGCCTCGGCCAGCGACGAGGACGGCGTGATCGGGTACCAGGCGCAGACCGTCGCGCCGCCATAGACGGCGCCGAGCGCGGCGGCCGAGTTGCCCTCGACCATGATGCGGTCGCCGACCTTATCGGACTTGCGCAAGCGAAGCCCGATCGGGCACGGTAGATTCTTGAGCGCGTAGTCGCGGCCCATATGCATGGCCGCGATGTTCGGCTTGATCAGCTTCTCCTTGCCCCAGAACTGCT
>CAZZLX010000814.1:0-1758 GCA_964655235.1 uncultured Rhizobium sp. | reverse complement strand
AGGGGCAGCAGAACGCCGTCGTCGGCTCGCTCGGCCGCGTCTTCGACCTGATCGTCGTCGAGCGTCCGGACAAGCTGGTGTCGCTGGCGGAAGCGACGCTCGAGGACGCGCTGTTCGAGAGCGGCCGGCCGGTGCTGATGGCCTCGCCCAAGGTTCCGGCGACGATCGGCGAGCGGATCATGATCGCCTGGAACGGATCGAGCGAGACGGCGCGCACGATCGGCTTCGCCAATCCCTTCCTCAAGCTCGCCAGGGAGCTTCAGGTGATCTCGGTCGAGGGCGGCATGACGCCGGGACCGAGCGGTGACGAGCTCGCCCGGGCGCTTTCCAAGTCCGGCCTGGCCGCGAGCGCGCGCCATGTCGACGCCCGCGGCCGCACCACCGGCGAGGTGTTCTGCGCCGAGGCGGTTGAGATGAAGGCCGACCTTATGATCAAGGGCGCCTACACCCAGAGCCGGCTTCGCCAGATGATCTTCGGCGGCGCCACGCGGCACATCATCATGAACGCGGAGATGCCGGTCCTCTTCGCCCACTGAGGCGAAGAGGAAGGCGGCGGTCAGTCGGCGGCCGCCAGCCCGACCGGGCACGAGACGCCGGTCCCGCCGAGCCCGCAGTACCCGGCGGGATTCTTCGCCAGGTACTGCTGGTGATAGTCCTCGGCGTAGTAGAACGGCGGCGCGTCTAGGATCTCGGTGGTGATCGCGTCGTAGCCTTCGCGCTTGAGCGCGGCGCCATAGGCGGCGCGTGAGGCCTCGGCCGCCTTCCGCTGGGCTGCCGAGGTGACGTAGATCCCGGACCGGTACTGGGTCCCGACATCGTTCCCCTGGCGCATGCCCTGGGTCGGGTCGTGGCTCTCCCAGAAAATCTGGAGAAGCTTCTCGAACGAGATCTTCTTCGGATCGAAGGCGACCAGAACCACCTCGTTGTGGCCGGTCATGCCGGTGCAGACCTCTTCATAGGTCGGATTCGGCGTAAGGCCCGCGGCGTAGCCGACGGCGGTCGAGTAGACGCCGTCCGCCTGCCAGAACTTCCGCTCGGCGCCCCAGAAGCAGCCGAGTCCGAAGATCGCGGTCTCGATGCCGGCCGGGAAGGGGGCCTTCAGCGGATGGCCGTTGACGAAGTGCCGGTTCTCGATCGGCATGGCCTGGGTGCGGCCGGGCAACGCCCGCTCGGGCGTCGGGAGGTCCAGGGACTTCTTGCGGAACCACATCGGCGGCCTCCTTCGTGGACGGTCATGCTAGCGCGGGCGGGACCTCGTTCACATGGTCTCTGCACGCTCGCGGCTCAATGCCTTGAGCAAGCGACAAGATGCGCTTCGTCAATCGGATGGGAGATATCTATCGTTAGAGAAAGGACGCGCCAGTTAACCCTTAGGTAACTTTGCCTTGGTTAGCGTCGGCGCATGGGAGAAGGCATCTGACCGGCTTGGCGGAAAGCCGTCGCGGTCCCGAGGCGGTCCAGGCCGCGGCTCGGCCGGGGTCTCGTCGTTTCGGCCTCTGGCCCAGCATGCTCCTCTCCGCTCTCGCCCTGTTGTCCATCGCCTGGCTGGACCTTTTCCAGATCTCGCCCGACCGCCCGGCCGCGGTCGTGTTTCCGTCATCGGTGTCGCCCGACGACGGGCTTCGCATCGTCGTCGCCGCCGGCGGCCTCCCGATCCGGTCCGAACGCTCGTCGATCTTCGATCAGCTCGGCTGGGTCGCAGCGGCCGACGATCCGGTGCGCCTCCGGGCCGGGGAACTCGCGGCGTCACTCGAGCGG
>CAZZLX010000813.1:0-1777 GCA_964655235.1 uncultured Rhizobium sp. | reverse complement strand
CCGAGCGCCGGAACGCCGTCGGCGAGTTCTCGGGCCAGATCAGCGCCCCGCCGCGATGCGAGGAGATCTGGGGAACCCAGGGCAGATCACGCGCCATAGCCGCCATCCAGGTAATAGGTGTCGCCGGTCCGCTGCCGGTCGAGCCGGCGGATCCTGCCCGCCGCCTCGACCTCGTGGATCAATCGTTTCGCTTCGCCCGGCGTCTCACCGCGGGACATCGCCTCGATCAGGACGCGGCCGTCGTAGCCGGCGGTCGGCATGCCGAGCAGGTGCATCACGGTCGGGACCACGTCGACGATGCCCGCGGCGAAGGGCGAGCCGTAGCGTTCGCGGAACGCGTCGCCGCCGCAGATCAGCACGTTGTTGAGCTCGCGCGGATGGAGCCCGCCATGGGTTCCGCCCAGCAGCGGCAGGTTGGCGTCCATGACGCAGGTGCCGGGAAACCCGTTGGCGTCGAGTTCGTCGTCGTCGGCCAGCGTGAAGAACATGTGCGGCGCCCGCGAATGCGCCACGTTCGCCAGCGGCATTGCGAAGGATCCTTTGATCTCCCCCTCGATCTCGTTTCGCGCGTCCGAGAACATGAGGCCGCACCAGGGCTGCTCGGCGAGCCAGGCGGCGAGGCGCTCACCCGCGGCCTTGTCGCGGAAGGTGACGCCGACCGGACCGCTCAAGGCGAGCGCGATGTCGGTGTCGGCATCGAGGCCCGTCCCGGCGCGATGGCCGCCGGATCGCATCAGCTCGACGACCGACAGCTTCTCGCGGCCGGTGATGTGGCCATGGTCGGAGACGACGATCACCTGGGTCCCGTCGCCGACCTTCTCCAACAGGCGCCCGAAGGCCGCGTCCGCTCCCTGGATCGATGCCTTGGCCTCGCGCGAGCCGATGCCGCGGTAGTGGTAGGTGGAATCCGGATCCGACGACCAGAAGAGAGCGACGTCGGGCGAGAGCTCGCCGAGCACGTGATCGATGAAGATCGTCATCGCGTGATCGATGCGCGGCGTGTTCGGAAGCCCGGCTTCCGGCGGCTCGCCGAAGCGATCGAACAGCGGCTTGGCCGCCGGCGAGGAGAGATGCCGGCCATGCGTGGACCACCGCACCTGCCCGAGCGCGCCCGCCTCGTGATCGAGCAGGATCGCGTTGCCGGGCGTGCCGGTCGAGACGACGGCGAGCGACTTGCCGGCCTTGGCCAGGATCTCGCCCAGCGACGGTACGCCGAGCATGCGCCCGCCGGACGCCGCGGCGAGCGCGTCCAGGTCCTCGGCCTTGCCGGTGCTGAGCGGCCGGCCGGGGATCGCGTCCGTCGCGTGGAACACGTTGGCGACGATGCCGTGACGCGCCGGGTGGCATCCGGTCACCAGCGAGGCGACGTTGACGCGCGTTTCCGTCGGGAACACCGCCCGGCTCATCGGAAAGCGGCTGCCGCCATCGGCGAAGCGCACGAGGTTGGGGGCGAGCTCGGGCGTGACCATGTCCGGCCGGAGCCCGTCGAAGACCATGATGATGACGCGAGGTGCCATGCGGCCAGTCTAGCCCGAAATCGCGGCCGTCTTGGGTTTCCATGCCGTCGCCAGCGACAGGATGGCGGCGGCGGTCGCGAGCCAGAACAGCGTCGACGGCCCCCAGATGTCCCAGACAAGCCCGCCGAGCGCGCCGGAAGCGACCAGGGCCAGGCCGGAAAGCAGGCTGAAGGCGCCGAAGGCGGTGCCGCGCAGAGGTTCGGGCACCGAGTCCACGACCAGGGTCGCGAGCACGCCCTGGGTCATGCCGAAATGCAGGC
>CAZZLX010000812.1:0-1784 GCA_964655235.1 uncultured Rhizobium sp. | reverse complement strand
AGGACGGCGTGCTGAACCTCTGCCGCGTCAAGCTGCGCGACCAGCAGCGCCTCGCTCACGGCCCGCTCAAGGAATACAGCCAATACGGCCAGAACATCCCGTTCGGCGATGCGACGCCGCGCGCCGGCAACGATTCCGGCGGCGGCCAGCCAGGCTGGATCATCAAGTGCAAGGGCTGGGAGACCGATCCCAACGCCTACATTTACTTCATCACCCAGGCGCCGGTGTGGGGTGCGATCTGCGACGTGATCGGTGAGCCGGAATGGAAGACCCACCCGGACTACGCGACGCCGCCGGCCCGCCTGCCCCGCCTCAAGTCGATCTTCGAGCGGATCGAGCAGTGGACCATGACCAAGACCAAGTTCGAGGCCATGGACATCCTCAACAAGTACGACATCCCCTGCGGCCCGATCCTGTCGCTGAAGGAGATCGCCGAGGACCAGTCGCTGCGCAAGACCGGCACCGTGGTCGAGGTCGATCACCCGACCCGCGGCAAGTACCTGACCGTCGGCAACCCGATCAAGCTGTCGGATTCGATCTCGGAAGTGACGCGTTCGCCGCTTCTGGGCGAGCACACCGATGAGATCCTGAAGGACGTGCTCAAGTTCAAGGACAGCGAGATCGCCGAGATCAAGGGCTCGGGCGCTCTGACGCCGCCACTTAAGAAGGAAGAAGCGAAGGCCGCCTGAGGCCTTAGGGGAAACTCAAGATGCGTATCGTAGTCCATGGCCAGCAGGCCTTCGGAAAGGCCGTACTCGAGGCGCTGCTGAAGCGCGGCGACAACGTCGTCGGCGTCTACGTGGCGCCGGAGAAGGAAGGGCAGAAGGCGGATCCTCTGAAGGAGGCCGCCCTCGCCGCCAAGCTTCCGGTGTTCCAGCCGAAGTCGTACCGGCAGCCGGGTCCGGTGTGGGACGAGTTCAACGCACTCAAGCCTGACCTCCAGGTCATGGCCTTCGTGACGCTGTTCGTGCCGTCGGGGTTCCTCAACATCCCGACCCACGGCTCGATCCAGTACCATCCCTCGCTGCTGCCGCTGCATCGGGGCCCGTCCTCGATCAACTGGCCGATCATCCAGGGACGCCAGGAGACCGGCCTCTCGATCTTCTGGCCGGATGACGGGCTCGATACCGGCCCGATCCTGATCCAGAAGAAGACGCCGATCTCCGACGACGACTCCCTGGGGTCGGTCTACTTCGACCGGCTGTTCCCGATGGGCGTCGAGGCGATGCTCGAAGGCGTCGACCTGGTGAAATCAGGCAAGGCGCCGCGCGTCGAGCAGGATCACTCCAAGGCCACCTACGAAGGCTGGTGCACGCCCGAGAACGCGCGCATCGACTGGGGCCGCCAGGGCTTCCACATCCACAACCTGGTGCGCGGCTGCAATCCCGCGCCGGGCGCCTGGACGACGCTCAATGGCAAGAAGATCCAGGTCTTCGAGACCAGGAAGGTCCCTGCGATCGACCCCAAGGGCATCGGCGGGAAGATGGGCCAGGTCATGGAAGTCGACGACAAGGGCTTCACGGTTTGTTGCGCCGACGGCCGCATCCACGTGCTCCGCGTCCGCGGCGACGCCGGCAAGATGACCGGCGTCGAGTTCGCCGCCGCGGGCGGCGTCAAGGTCGGTGACATCCTGGGGGGCTGACGCCCCCCAGTTTCTTTTCCTCGACGTCCGACAATCCGCCGGGCGCCACATCCAAGAGCGAAGTTGGGGGATGGGACATGCGTAATCCCGCTGAGCAGCACGCCAAGCCGAAGTCGGACATCGAGATCTCGCAAGCCGCGAC
>CAZZLX010000811.1:0-1786 GCA_964655235.1 uncultured Rhizobium sp. | reverse complement strand
AGGGGCTGGCGCGGGGCGTCGATCTTCTCTTTGTCGGCGGCGAGCCGCGTCCGCTCCTCGGCCAGGGCCGCGGCGAAGCGGTCGAAGCCGCCGGTGAAGAGCCGGAGCTTGAGCTGGTCGAGATGAAGGATGTGCGTGACCGACTCGTTCAGGAGCTCGCGATCGTGGCTGACCAGCAGCAGGGTACCGGGATACGAGGCGAGAAAGCCCTGGAGCCAGATCGTCGCCTCGAGGTCGAGGTGGTTGGTCGGCTCGTCGAGCAGAAGCAGGTCCGGCTGGCGGAACAGCTGAGCGCCCAGCGCCACGCGCATGCGCCAGCCGCCGGAGAACGAGCTCAGCGGCCGTTGCTGCGTCTCGTGGTCGAAGCCGAGGCCGGCGAGGATGCGGGCGGCGCGGGCCGGCGCCGCATGCGCTTCGATCTCGATCAGGCGGAGCTCGATCTCCCCGGCGCGCACCGGATCGGGGTGGCTGTCGCGCTCGACCAGCAGCGATGCCCGCTCCAGGTCCGCCGACAGCACGTGGTCGATCGGCGTCTCGTCGCCGCCCGGCGCTTCCTGGGACACCGCGCCGAGGCTCGCCCGGTTCGGCATGCGGATGGTGCCGGCATCGGCCTGGGCCTCGCCGAGGATCAGGCGGAGCAGGGTCGACTTGCCGGTGCCATTCCGGCCGACGAGGCCCACCCGGTGGCCGTCGGGAATGGCCGCCGAGGCGCCGTCGAACAGCAGGCGTCCCTGCACCCGGTAGACGAGATCGTTGATGTGGAGCATGGTCGGCGCCCCTAATACACTCCTCGTCGATGGCCGAGAAGACCTACCCGAAAGCCGAAGTCCAGAAGCTGCTGGACGCCCTGGAGGTCCATGCGACGGAAGTCGCGGGCGTCGCCGAGGAGGCGCAGAAGAAGGCGTCGAAGAACAGCTTCAAGGCCTATCAGCAGTTCCGCAACAAGACCGGCGAGTTCGAGACCTTCTCGATCCTGATCGAGAACCGCCTCGAGCGTCTCGAGGGCGGCGCCGATCCGCGCCTCCAGGGCCACTTCGACGACCTGACCGCCGTCACCTACAAGCAGCTGATCAAGACCAGCATCAAGTTCCTCTGGGTGCTGGCGCAGGGCAACGAGCTGCCGCTCGGCACGCGCGAAGTCTTCGTCCAGGAGCTGAAGACGCTCTACGAGACCAAGAAGAAGCTGGGCGAGGAACGCTACATGACCCGCCTCGACGACGACGCCAAGCGGAACCTGCACGTCGCCGAGGAAATCCTGACCGAGATCATCGACAAGGCGCCGAGCCTGCTGCAGTTCGGCGTGAAATGACCTCGCCCCGCGCGAAGGGCATCCTCCTGACGGTCGCAGCCGCCTGTGGGCTCAGCCTCGGCGGTCTGCTGGTCCGCCACGCCGAGGCGACCGCCTGGGAGATCGTGTTCTGGCGCTCGGTCACGATGAGCCTGGTGCTGATCGTGTTCCTGGCGAGCCAGCACGGGAAGCGCATGCTGCCCGAGATCCGGCGCACCGGCTGGGCCGGCCTTCTGTGCGGCTGCTTCCTCGCCGGCACCTTCTTCTGCTTCGTCATGGCGGCGCAGTCGACGACCATCGCCAACACCGTCGTGATCATGTCAACGACGCCGTTCTTCGCCGCGATCTTCGGCAAGCTCGTGCTCGGCGAGCCGGTCGGGCGGCGCACCTGGATCGCGCTCGCGGTGTCGGCTGTCGGCGTCACCATCATGTGCTGGGACTCGCTCGACACCGGCTCGGGCTTTGCCGGGAACCTCTATGCCCTCGGCCTCGCCGTCT
>CAZZLX010000810.1:0-1793 GCA_964655235.1 uncultured Rhizobium sp. | reverse complement strand
GCCTCTGCCTGCCGACGCTCAAGCTTTATGCGGCCGGCAAGCCGAACACGACGCTGTTCCGGATCATCGAGAAGAATACGCGCCAGCCGGTGCAGGTGCTGGGCGACCTCAAGGCGCAGCTTGCCGCCTGTTCGATCGGTGAGCGCGGGTACCTGCGGCTCCTGCAGAAGTATGGCGCCGCCGCCCTGCACCCTTACCTGGATGAGCTGCAGGACCAGGCCGAACGGATGATGCGCGCGGTGATCCGCGACATCCCGGACGGCACCTATCGCTTTGACGATTGGATCGACGGGCTCGGAGACACGCCGGAGCCGATCCGGATCGCCGTCACCGTCACCGTGAAGGGCGACGAGGTCGACATCGACCTTGCCGGCACCTCGGGCCAGGTGCAGGCGGCGATCAACTGCCCGATCTCGATGGTCAACTCGGTCGCCTATTGTGCGATCCGCTGCATGACCTCGACCGGCATTCCGAACTGCCAGGGCTATATGCGGCCGATCAGGATCCGCGCGCCCGAAGGCACTATCGTGAACCCGCTGTCGCCGGCCGCCTGCGCCGCGCGCGGCGTCATCGGCTATCGCGTGTTCGACGCCATCGTCGGCGCTCTTGCCCAGGTGGTACCGGACAAGGTGATTGCCGGTGGTGAGGGCGGACCGACATTGCTGTCGATCGGCGGCCGTCACAAGAACAAGGCCTTCGTCCTGACCGAGGTCATGGTCGGCAACTGGGGTGCGCGCGCCACCAAGGACGGCGTCGAAGGCGTCTCCAACCCTGCCGCCAACCTCTCCAATCAGCCGGTCGAGCTGATCGAGGCGGAGCTGCCGCTGGAGATCAACCACTACGCCCTGGTGCCGGACTCCGGCGGGGCAGGGCGGCAGCGCGGCGGTCTCGCCTTTTCACGCGAGTACCGGCTCACGGCTGACGAAGCGGTGTTCACGCTCCGCTCGGACCGCCGCGACCATCCGCCTTACGGCATCGCCAACGGGCGCGCCGGCAGCCCGTCGAAGAACCTGCTGACCCATGATGGCAAGACTGAGGTCCTGCCGACCATGCCGATGAAGGCGATGAACCTGAAGAAAGGCGACGTGTTCCAGCACATCTCGGCCGGCGGCGGCGGCTATGGCGAGCCACAGGCGCGCGATGCCGAGCTGGTGCTGGCTGACGTGGTCGCCGGCAAGGTCTCGGTCGAGGCCGCACGCGACATCTATGGTGTGGTGATCGAGGCCGGCAAGGTCGACGTGCAGGCAACGGCGCGGCAGCGCTCGGCGCTTCGGACCGCAGCACAGTAGGACTTAAAACGACATGGCGCTTTCTCTGATTCTGCGCGGCGGCACCGTCTATGACGGCACCGGCAAGCCCTCCGTCGTCGCCGACGTCGCCATCGAAGACGGCAAGATCGCTACGATCGGCAAGGTGGACGGCAAGGCCGATCGCGAGATCGACGCCAAGGGTCTGGCGGTCGCCCCCGGCTTCATCGACATCCACAGCCACTCCGACTACACGCTGCTGCTCGATCCGCGCGCCGTCAGCGCCGTGCACCAGGGAGTGACGCTGGAAGTGATCGGTAATTGCGGCTTCGGCTGCGGCCCCATCCGCCGGCCAAACCTGGCCCCGCAGGCAATCTACGGCTTCGACGGCAGCGTCGAGCTCACCTGGAAGACCCTCGGCGGCTATCTCGACCGGCTCTCCTCGGTGAAGCCCGCGGTCAACGTGATCACCTTGGTGCCGAACGGCCAGCTCCGGCTTTCGACCATCGGCCTCTCTGACAGCCCAGCCAATCGCGAGCAGATCTC
>CAZZLX010000809.1:0-1794 GCA_964655235.1 uncultured Rhizobium sp. | reverse complement strand
GATCAGCAGCACCGCGCAGCCGATTTCCTGCTGCAGTTTCCGGATGAGGTCGAGGATCTGCGCCTGGATCGTCACGTCGAGCGCCGTGGTCGGCTCGTCGGCGATCAGGAGGGCCGGCCGGCAGATCAGCGCCATCGCGATCATCGCGCGCTGGCGAAGCCCGCCCGAGAGCTCGAACGGATAGGTGTCGATCGCCTTCTTCGGATCGGGAAATCCGACGAGGCGCAGCATGTCGCGGGTCGCTTCCAGCGCCTGAGCGCGGCTCACCCGCTTGTGCAGCTCCAGCGTCTCGGCGATCTGGTCGCCGATCGTATGCAGCGCCGAGAGCGAGGTCATCGGCTCCTGGAAGATGATCGAGATGCGGCCGCCGCGGATCGCGCGCATGCCGCGGCTCTCGGGCGGCATGTGCGCGATGTCGTTGACGGTGCCGTGCTTGGCCGGGTCGGCGAACAGGATCTGGCCCGATGCGACGCGCGCCGCCTTCGGCAGGATGTTGAGGATCGCCTGCGACACGACGGTCTTGCCAGATCCGGACTCGCCGACCAGCGCCGTCGTCTGGCCGTAGCGGACGCGGAAATTGACGCCGTCGACGGCGACGAGCTGCCCCTCCGGCAGATCGAAGACGACCTTGAGGTCGCTGACGCGGAGAAGCGGGCTCGTGCTCATGGAGATCTCAGTGCGACTTCGGCGGCTCGAAGCCGAGCGCGGCGAAATTGGAGATCGAGGCCTCCGTCAACTCCAGTCCCTTGGCGCGCGCGGTCTGGTAGGCGCGGCGCGCGACCTCGGGGAAGCCGTCGAGAGTCGAATCGAAGCGGAGCCGCCCGCTCGGTCCCCGCAGCGCCAGCTGCATCCAGCCCTGGCTGCGGTCGCGCTTGGTCGAGTAGTAGCTGAGCTTCACTTCCTGCAGGTCCGACCAGGCGAGCTCGCTCCTCCGGAGCCCGCGCACGGCGACCTTGAGGTCGTCGGTCTCGACCACGGTGCGGTGCCGGATCCAGGTGCGCGCGCCGAAGATCGCGAACAGCAGGGCGAGGGGGCCGAGGATGTACATCGCGGCCGAGCCCGGCGGCGACAGCAGGATCGGCGTGCCGGTGAGCGCCAGGCCGAAGGCGGCGCGGAGATAGTCGCCCATCATCGCCTTGGTCGGGTAGGTATGCACGGTCATGCGGGCTCAGAGTCCGAAAGCTTGGGCCGGCGTCAGCCAGCGGATGGCGGGATGGGCGCGCGTGATCTTCAGCAGGCGCTCGAGGAAGCGCCAGGCCGGCGCATCGTGGACGAGGTGATGGGTCAGGATGCCGGTCGGCTCGGCCGGGTCGACGCGGCCGAGGCGGCGGTCGATCAGGTGGCGGAGGACCGCCCCGGCGGCCATGTCGTCGCCGATGAAGCGCCGTTCGCGCCAGTCGATGATGTCGGCATGCGTGTTGACCTGGGTCAGCCCTGGTGCGGCTTCCGCCTGCATGCGCGGCTGGTAGGTCGAGAGACCGCGGAATCCCAGGGCCGGCAGCAGGGTCACCACCTCGGGCGCGATCCGGTTCCAGGGCGGCGCCAGTACCGGCAGCACGCGGTCGGCGAAGAGATCGAGGAGACGCCGGCGGCCGGTCTGAAGCTCGCCCGCGATCGTCGCCGCCGGACGATCGGCGCCGAGCTCGGCCTTCTTCGTCATGCCGTGATTGGTGTGGGCGTAGCCGTGCTGGAGCAGCGCCTGACCTTTGAGCGCCTGTGTGCTACGGCGCATATCCCGCTGGATACGGCGGTATCCGCCCTGGACGAACTGGTCAGCAGCCGGCTGTTGGTCGA
>CAZZLX010000808.1:0-1801 GCA_964655235.1 uncultured Rhizobium sp. | reverse complement strand
CGCGCATCTGCGACATCGCGGCGAAGATCCAGCCATCCGCCCGTGGCGAATACGAGATCACCGACGTCAACCGCGCCTATCTCGAGATGGGCCAGCTCAAGGTCGAGAAGCTCGGCCGCGGCTTCGCCTGGCTCGACACCGGCACCTTCGACTCCCTGCTGCAGGCGGGCGAGTTCGTCCGCGCGGTCGAGGAGCGCCAGGGCCTCAAGATCGCCTGCCCGGAAGAGATCGCCTACCTTCAAGGCTGGATCGACGCCAAGCAGATGAGAGCGCTCGCCGAGAAGCTGCTCAAGTCCGGCTACGGCACCTACCTCCTCGGCGTCCTCGCCGATCACCCGTGAGATGACGATGCATTCCTACCGTACGCATACCTGCAACGCGCTGCGCTCGACGGAAGTCGGCCAGACCGTCCGCATCTCCGGCTGGGTCCATCGCAAGCGCGACCACGGCCAGCTGCTTTTCATCGATCTCCGCGATCACTATGGCATCACGCAGTGCGTGACCGACGCATCGAAGCCGATGTTCAAGGCGGTCGAGGACACGCGAGTGGAGAGCGTGGTCACGATCACCGGCCGCGTCGTCAAGCGCACGCCCGAGACCGTTAACGCGCAGATCCCGACCGGAGAGATCGAGGTCGTGATCGACGAGTTCACGGTGCAGTCCCAGGCCGAGCTGGTGCCGCTCCAGGTCAACGCGCAGGAGGACGCCGGCGAGGAGACGCGGCTGCGCTACCGCTTCCTCGATCTCCGCCGCGAGCGCATCCACAAGAACATCATCCTGCGCTCGAAGGTGATCGCGTCGATCCGCCGGCGCATGATCGACCAGGGCTTCACCGAGTTCCAGACGCCGATCCTGACGGCCTCGTCGCCGGAAGGTGCCCGCGACTTCCTGGTGCCGAGCCGCCTGCATGCCGGCAAGTTCTACGCGCTGCCGCAGGCCCCGCAGCAGTTCAAGCAGCTGCTGATGGTCGCCGGGTTCGACCGCTACTTCCAGATCGCGCCCTGCTTCCGCGACGAGGATAGCCGCGCCGACCGCTCGCCGGGCGAGTTCTACCAGCTCGACATCGAGATGAGCTTCGTCACGCAGGAGGACGTGTTCGCCGCGATCGAGCCGGTGATCGCCGGCGTGTTCGAGGAATTCGCCGACGGCCGCTCGGTCACCAAGCCGCCGTTCCCGCGCATCCCCTTTGCCGAGTCGATGCTTAAATACGGCAACGATAAGCCGGACCTCCGCAACCCGCTCGTCATCGCCGACGTGACCAAGGTATTCGAAGGCTCGGGCTTCGGCATCTTCGCCAAGGCGATCGAGAAGGGCGGTGTCGTCCGCGGCATCCCGGCGCCGAAGACCGCCGACAAGCCGCGCAGCTTCTTCGACAAGATGAACGACTGGGCGCGCGAGCAGGGCTATCCGGGCCTGGGCTACATCGTCTTCGAGAAGGGCGAGGCCAAGGGCCCCATCGCCAAGTTCCTCGATGCCGACCGCCTCGCCACGCTGAAGGCCGCGACCGGCGCGGGCGACGGCGACGCCGTGTTCTTCTCCGCCGGCAAGGCGGCGGATGCGGCGAAGCTCGCCGGCCTCGCGCGCACGCGCATCGGCACCGAGCTGGAGCTGATCGAGCAGAAGGCGTTCAAGTTCTGCTGGATCGTCGACTTCCCGATGTACGAGCAGAACGAGGACACCGGCGCGATCGAGTTCAGCCACAACCCGTTCTCGATGCCGCAGGGCGGGCTCGAGGCGCTGACCACGAAGAACCCGCTCGACATCCTCGCCTACCAGTACGACATCGTCTGCAACGGCGTGG
>CAZZLX010000807.1:0-1802 GCA_964655235.1 uncultured Rhizobium sp. | reverse complement strand
CGACCAGCTCGCCGTCCTTGGCGCCACCGGAGTCCGCGCGCGCGACCCGGAACTCGGTCCGGCTCCGCTTGTCGGCCGGCACCAGGCGTCCGCCTTCGGGGCTCAGGCGATACGTGCCGACGACACGGTCGGCAGTGGTCGGGATGCGGCGAAGCACGCGGGCTTCGTAGAGACGGGACGAGCGCTTGGTGAGGCGAGCGAGCAAACGCGTACCCGGCAGCAAGGCCGGCGCGCCGGCGCGCTCGACCACCATGATCGTCGGCGGTTCCTTCTCGTCCTCCCAGACCATCGGGCGGGCGATCGTCTCGCCGTCCTCGTCGGTGCCGGATATGACGATGGGCATCACCTCGGCGAGGCGGCCGGGCGGCGGTGCCGCCTTCCTGACCTTGCCGACGGTTCCCTCGGCCGAAAGTTCGCGCAGCATCGTCTTGAGCTGGACGCGATCCTCGCCCTTCACCTGGAAAGCGCGCGCGATCTCGCGCTTGCCGACCGGCGTCGGACTTTCGGTGATGAAGGTCCGGAGTTGGTCCTTGGTCGGGAGCGGGGCCTTCTTGCGCGCCATTCGTTCGGATGGAGCCTTGGATCGCCTCACCCTTCGACGAGCTCAGGATGAGGCGAGTGAGATATCGAAGCAGCCCTCATCCTGAGCTCGTCGAGGGGGGAGGGCGTTGACGTAAACCGGACGCCAGTCCGCGGTTGCTTAGTCGGCGGCAGGCTTCTTTTTCGCAGCAGCTTTCTTCTTCGCCGGGGCCTTCTTCTCGGCCTTCGCCTTGGCCGGCTTCTCCGCCGTTGCTTCGGCCTCGGGTTTCGCGGCCTTCTTGGCCGCGCCCTTCTTCGGTGCCGGCGCCTTGCCGGACTTCTCGGCGATCAGCGCGACCGCCATGTCGAGCGTGACCGCCGACATCTCGGTGCCGCGCTTCAAGGTCGCGCGCACGCTGCCGTGCTGCACGTAAGGCCCGAAGCGGCCCTTCTTCAGCGTGATCGGCTTGCCGTCGGCCGGATGCTTACCGACCTCGACTGCGGTCGACGCGGCGGCGGAGGCAAGCAGGTCGACCGCGCGGTTGATGCCGACGGTCAGCACGTCCTCGTCCTTCGGCAGCGACTTGAAGCGCGCGCCGACCTTGAGGTACGGACCGAAGCGTCCGATGCCGGCGGTGATCATCTCGCCGGTTTCGGGATGCGGGCCGAGCTCGCGCGGCAGTGCCAGCAGGGCCAGGCCGCGTTCGAGCGTGACGTCGCCCGGCGAGAGTCCTCGCGGCAGCGACACGCGCTTGGGCTTCACCTTGCCCTCGGCCTCGCCGAGCTGGACGTATTGTCCGTAAGGCCCGCGCTTCAGCGTGACCGCCTTGCCGCTCAACGGGTCCTTGCCGAGCTCGCGCTCGCCGCCTTCGGCCGCGGCATCGCCGTCCTGGCCGCCCTCGACGACGAGGCGGCGCGTGTACTTGCACTCTGGATAGTTCGAGCAGCCGATGAAGGCGCCGAACTTGCCGAGCTTGAGGCCGAGACGGCCGGTGGTGCAGGACGGGCAGACGCGCGGATCGGTGCCGCCCTCGGTCTCGGGGAAGAAGTGCTGGCCGAGATCCTGGTCCAGGGTCTCGATCACTTCCTTGATGCCGAGATCCTTGGTGCCGCCGATCGCACCGGAGAAGTCGCGCCAGAACTCGCGGAGCACTTCCTTCCAGTCGAGATCGCCCTCGGCGACCTCGTCGAGCTTGCCCTCGAGATCGGCGGTGAAGCCGTACTGCACATACTTCTCGAAGAAGTTCGACAGGAACGCGGTGACGACGCGGCCGCGATCCTCG
>CAZZLX010000806.1:0-1804 GCA_964655235.1 uncultured Rhizobium sp. | reverse complement strand
CCAGCTGCTCGACAAACCGAAGGACCTCTATCTCTCCAGCTTCCGCTGCATGAGCGCCTTCCTGGTCGGGCGCATCCTCGACTATCACGGCCCCTTCCCCTACATCGACGGCCTGATCCTGCAGATCACCCGCGACATCGGCCGGCTCAAGGTCCAGCACCTGCCGCGCGCCATCGGGCGCAGCAACTACACCATCCGCCGGCTGGTGCGGCTCTGGCTCAACATGTTCGTCAACTTCTCGGTGATGCCCCTCAGGCTCGCGACCGTCGCCGGCATGTTCCTCGCCGGGATCGGGCTGCTCGGCGTGATCGCCGTCTTCATCGAGGCCATGATCCCACGCGACACGCCGCCGGGGTGGGGCTCGCTGATGGCCGCCGTGCTTTTCCTCTCGCGCATGCAGCTGATGTTCCTCGGGATCTTCGGCGAATACCTGGGACGCATCTACCTGACGCTGAACCGGAAGCCTCAGGCGACCGTCCGCCAGGTCTACAAGCGCGACGGCGAAGGACGTCTCCTCGCCGAGGCCGACGCCACATGACCCACTATCTGCTCCTCGCCGCCGGCATCGCGCTCGGCGTCGCCGGGCAGTTTCTCCTGAAGGCCGGCGCCGACGCCGGCGGCATCGTCGAGCAGTTCCTGCGGGTTCCGACGATTGCCGGGCTCGGCTGCTATGGTCTGGCCGCGATCTGCTATACGCTGTCCCTGAGGGCAATCCCGCTGTCGATTGCCTATCCTAGCGTCTCTGCAAGCTACGTGATCGTCGTCGTCGTCTCGCATCTGGTGTGGAAAGAGCCCCTCGGCCTGCAGCAGCTGGCGGCCGTGCTCCTGATCAGCGGCGGCATCGGGCTCCTTTACTGGAAGGCGTAGCAACCCCGAAGGCTTGAGGTGCGGCGATGCCCAGGTTCTTCAATCCGCCCAATGTCTGGAAGCCGTTCGGCGCGTTCTCGATGGGCGTCGTCCAGGGCGACGGACGCATCGTCCATCTGAAAGGACAGGTGCCGCTCGACCTCGACGGCAATGTCGTCGGCCCCGGCGACATGCTGGCCCAGATGAAGAAGACGTTCGAGAACATCCGGGACGTGCTCGGCCATGTCGGCGGCGAGACGCGCGACGTGATCTCGCTGACCCACTACGTGACCGACATCCGCGCCTTCCTCGGCACGCGCGAGCTCCGCGAAAGACTTTTCACGCCGCCCTACCCGGTGACGACCACGGTGCAGGTCTCGTCTTTCTTCCATCGCGACATCATGATCGAGATCGCCGCGATCGCCGAAGTGCCCCGCGAACGGTATCGCGACCCGTGAAGCGTAAGCGCCGCCCCCATTGTGGGAACGGCGCATCCCCTTCCACGACCGAGGCTGAGGCTTCTACGCCTCGCCGCGGTCGAGGCTCGACGAACTAGGCGGCGCGGACCTCGGCCAGGAAGCGCTCGACCTCGTGCCGGAGAGAACCGGTCTGCTGCGTCAGGCCGCTGGCCGCATCGAGCAGCACCCCGGCCGCAGATCCCGTCTCGCTGACGGCCTTGGTCACGCCGGTGATGTTGGACGAAACCTCGGTGGTGCCGGCGGATGCCTGCTGGACGTTGCGGGCGATCTCCTTGGTCGCGGCTCCCTGCTCCTCGACGGCCGAGGCGATCGTGGTCGCGATGCCGTTGATCTTGCCGATAGTGGCTCCGATCTCCTTGATGGAGGCGACCGAGTCAGCGGTGGCGACCTGGATCGACTTGATCTGTGCCGCGATATCGTCGGTCGCCTTGGCCGTCTGGTTGGCCAGGCTCTTGACCTCGGAGGCCACGACCGCGAAG
>CAZZLX010000805.1:0-1805 GCA_964655235.1 uncultured Rhizobium sp. | reverse complement strand
TGGATGTCGCAGGCGACGATCTGCGCCAGCGCCCTGACCCGTGCGCGCTCGGCGGGCTTCGCTGGCAGCAGCGCCGGCTTGGGATGAGTCTCGTCCAGATATTCGACGATCGCCAGTGACTGGGTCAGTGCATGCGGCCCGTCCTCGAGCGTCGGCACCAGCGCCTGCGGGTTGAGGCCGAGATAGGCGGGACTCTTCTGGTCGCCCTTCCGTAGATGGACCGACACGTGGTCGTAGGCGAGGCCCTTGAGGTTGAGCGCGATGCGGACACGGAACGCGGCCGAGGAACGGAAATAGCCGTGAAGCTTCATCGCGTCTGATCCCTTGTTGGCTTCTCCAGTCTACGACGCCGGCGCGGCGCGGACGACGGTCTGCTCGATCGCCCCGAATACCGAACGGCCGCAGGCGTCATGCATTTCCATCCGAATGGTGTCGCCGAAGCGCATGAAGGGTGTCCGCGGCTTGCCCTCCTCGATCGTCTCGATCATCCGCACCTCCGCGATGCAGGACCAGCCCTTGGAACGGTCGCGGTTGGAGACGGTGCCGGAGCCGATGATGGTGCCGGCCGAGAGCGGCCGGGTCTTGGCGGCGTGGGCTATCAGCGTTGGAAAATCGAACTGCATGTCGGCGCCGGCATCGGTGCAGCCGACCTGCTTGCCGTTCAGCGTCGAGATCAGGGCCAGGTGCAGCTTGCCGCCGTCCCAGGCATCGCCGAGGGAAAGCGGATCGACCGCCACCGGCGAGAACGCGGTCGGCGGCTTGCCCTGGAAGAAGCCGAATCCTTTTGCGAGCTCGTTCGGGATCAGATTCCTCAAGGAGACGTCGTTGACCAGCATCAGCAGCCTTATGTGCGAGCGCGCGCCGTCGGCGGAGACGCCCATCGGCACGTCGTCGACCACGACCGCGACCTCGCCTTCGAAGTCGATCCCCCAGTCCTCGCTCGCGGCCGGTATCGGGTCGGTCGGGCCCAGAAAGCGGTCGGATCCGCCCTGGTACATCAGCGGGTCATGCAGGAACGACGGCGGCATCTCGGCCCCGCGCGCCTTACGCACCAGCTCGACGTGGTTGAGATAGGACGAACCGTCCGCCCACTGGTACGCGCGAGGGAAGGGCGAGGCGAGGGCCTTCATGTCGATGGCGAAGGCATCCGGCATCTTGCCCTCGTCGAGGAGGCGGGCGACCGAGCGCAGTTCCGGCGCCGCTCGTTCCCACTCTTCGATTGCCGCCTGCATCGTCGCCGCGATCCGCGGCACCCGGACGGCGAGGGAGAGATCGCTCGACACGACGACAAGCGTGCCGTCGCGGCCGCCCTCCTTCAGGGATCCCAGCTTCATGCGATCACTCCGCCGCGTCCGGCTTCTTCCGCCAGGAGTCGACGTAGCCCGGCCACTCGACGCCGTCCGGGAGCGCGCCGATGTCGAAGGCGTCGCGCGCATCGACCATCACCGCGACCTCGTCGAGCATATGGCCGCCTGCCGACTTGGCGGCCATCGCGAAGGCTTTCGGATGGGGTCCGTGCGGGAAGCCGCACGGATGCAGCGTCACCATGCCGGGATGGATGTTGTCACGGCTCATGAACCTGCCGCGGTGATAGAAGATCATTTCGTCGAAGTCGTCGTTGTTGTGGAAGAACGGCAACTTCAAGGCGCCGGGATCGCTCTCTGCCGGCCTTGGCGCGAAGGTGCAGACGACGAAACGCTCCGATAGGAAGGTCGTGTGCGCAGACGGCGGCAAGTGATAGCGATGGCTCATCACCGGGCGGATATCCCGCCAGTTGAGGCGGACCGGTGTCAGCGTTCCCTGCC
>CAZZLX010000804.1:0-1812 GCA_964655235.1 uncultured Rhizobium sp. | reverse complement strand
GAGGCCGAGCGAGACGCGCGCGGCGGCGCCGGCGCCGGTCGCCGTCACCAGCGGCACCACACCGAGGATGAAGGCGAACGACGTCATCAGGATCGGGCGGAAGCGGGTGACCGCTGCGCCGACCGCGGACTCGACGATACCCTTGCCGTGCAGCAGCCGCTCCTCGCGCGCCACCTCGACGATCAGGATGGCGTTCTTGGCGCTGAGCGCCACCAGCAGCATGATGCCGATCTGGGTGTAGAGGTTGTTCGGCAGGCCGACCGCCGACAGCGCGATCGCCGGTCCGGTGAGCGACAGCGGCACCGCCAGGATGACGCTGAGCGGGGCGATCCAGCTCTCGTACTGGCCGGCAAGGCAGAGATACACCAGCGTCACGCCGAGCGCGAAGATGTAGATGATCAGGTTGCCGGCGACCTTCTCCTGGTAGGACATCGCGGTCCATTCGTAGGTGGTGCCCGGCGGCAGGGTCACGGCCCCGATCTGCTCCATCAGGTCGAGCGCCTCGCCGCTCGAGAAACCCGGCGACGGGGTGCCGACGATCGAGGTGGCGGGGTAGAGGTTGTAGAGCTGGACGATCGGTGCGCCCTGGGCGGGCTTCAGCGTCGCCAGAGCGCCGATCGGCACCATCTTGTTGTCCATGCTCCGGACATAGAGTTTCAGCACTTCGTCGGGCCGTGCGCGATACTGCGAATCGGCCTGGACGTAGACCTGCAGGCTCTGGCCGAACTTGTTGAAGCGGTTGACGTAGGTCGAGCCGACATAGGACGACAGCGTGTCGAACACGTCGCCGACCTGGACCTTCAGCGCTTCCGCCTTGGTGCGGTCCACCTCGACGGCGATGTGCGGCATGCTCGCCCGGAACGTCGTCACCGGGTTGGTGATCGAGCTCTGGGTCTTCGCCATCGCGACGACTGCATCGGTCGCCGTCTGCAGCTTGTTTAGATCGAAGCTGCCGTCGCGCTGTTCGATCTGCATCTGGAAGCCCGAGGCGTTGCCGATGCCCTGGATGGGCGGCGGGGCGACGACGAAGGCGGTGCCGTCCTGCAATTCCCTGAAGCCGGTCGCCATGATGTGCAGCGCGATCGACCGCACGTCCTGGCCCTTGTTCTTGCCGCGCTTGTCCCAGTCGTCGAGGATGACGAAGCCGGTGCCGGCGCTGGCCAGCGGCGTCATGTTGTCGAGGATCGACAGGCCCGAGATCTGCACCACCTGCTTCACGCCCGGTGTCGCGCGGGCGATCTCCGACATCTTCTGCAGCGAGTCCGTGGTGCGGCCGAGCGAGGCGCCGTCCGGCATCTGCAGGGCGATGATCAGGTAGCCCTGGTCCTCGTTGGGAATGAAGGCGCCGGGCAGGCGCGCCACACCCCAGCCGCCGAGGCCGGCGATGGCGAGGGCCACCAGGACCATGGCGCCGCTGCGCGCGACCATGGCGCCGATCAGCCGCGAATAGGCGCCTTCCAGGCGGCTGTAGACGTTGTTGAAGCCGCGGAAGAAGGCGTTGCGCTTCTCCGGCGGCACGGCGGGCCTGAGCCACATCGCACACTGCGTCGGCTTGAGCGTCGCGGCATTGACGGCGCTGATGAAGGCGGTGGCCGCGATCACCAGGGCGAACTGGGCGAACATCTTGCCGGTCAGGCCGGGCACGAAGGCGGCCGGGATGAACACCGACATCAGCACCAGCGTGATGCCGATCACGGGACCGAACAGTTCGTCCATCGCCTTGATCGCGGCATCGTGGGAGGACATGCCGCGCTCGATGTGGCGGGCCACGCCCTCCACGATGACGATGGCGTCGTCGACCACGATGCCGAT
>CAZZLX010000803.1:0-1820 GCA_964655235.1 uncultured Rhizobium sp. | reverse complement strand
GGTGCGGACGGTGTTCTCGCCGAGGTGCTGCGCGACCTCGAGGATCAGGGTCTTGCCCTGGTTGTCGACCTTGAGCGCGTTCAAGATCGCCGGCAGTTCGCCGTCGAACTGCACGTCGACGACGGCGCCGATGATCTGCTTGATCTTGCCGATGGTGTTGGTCGCCATGGGTATCTGCTCCTCGGACGAATTCTCTGATACGCGCTCAGACGGCTTCCGCACCGGAGATGATCTCGATCAGCTCCTTGGTGATGGTGGCCTGGCGCGAGCGGTTGTAGGTGATGGTGAGCTTGCCGATCATTTCGCCGGCGTTGCGCGTCGCATTGTCCATCGCGGTCATGCGGGCGCCCTGCTCGGACGCGGCGTTCTCGAGCAGCGCCCGGAACACCTGGATCGCGAGGTTGCGCGGCAGGAGCGCCTTGAGGATCTCCTCCTCTTCGGGCTCGTACTCGTAGACCGCCTGGCCGGCCGCCGGCGCCGCCTCGGCCGCGGGAAGCGCGACCGGGATCAGCTGCTGGGCGGTGACGATCTGGGAGATCACCGACTTGAAGCGGTTGTAGACGATCGTGCAGACGTCGAACTCGCCGGCCTCGAACATCTCGAGGATCCTGCGGGCGACGGCGTCCGCCTCGGCGAAGCTGAGCCGCTTCTTGCCGACGTCCTCGAACTTCTCTCCGAGGAGGCGGCCGTAGTCGCGGCGGAGCTGGTCGCGGCCCTTGCGCCCGACGGTCATGACCTTGACGGTCTTCCCTTCGGACTCGAGCTTGCGGATCATCGCGCGCGCCTGGCGCACGATCGACGAGTTGAAGCCGCCGCAGAGGCCGCGATCGGCGGTCGCGACCACCAGCAGGTGCACCTTGTCCGAGCCGGTTCCGGCCAGGAGCTTCGGCGCGCCAGGGCTGTTCGCGATCGCGCGGCCGATCGAGCCCACCATCCGCTCCATGCGCTCGGTGTAGGGCCGGGCGGCCAGGGCGGCTTCCTGAGCCCGGCGCAGCTTGGCGCCGGCGACCAGCTTCATCGCAGCCGTGATCTTTTGCGTCGACTTGACGCTGTTGATCCGGAGGCGCAGGTCCTTGAGGCTAGGCATCTCGCTCTATCCTGTCGGAGGCTTTAGGCGAAGCTCTTCGCGTAGGCTTCGACGAACGCCTTCAGCTTCTCTTCCGTCTCCGGCGTGATCTCGCGCTTCTCGCGGATCGACGACAGGATGTCGGCGCCCGAGCTGCGGATCTGGGCCAGCAGGCCCTGCTCGAACCGGACAACGTCGGTGGTCGCGACGCGATCGAGATAGCCGCGGACGCCGGAGAAGATCGAGACGACCTGCTCCTCGACCGGCATCGGCTGGTACTGCCCTTGCTTCAGCAGTTCGGTCAGACGCGCACCGCGCGCCAGCAGACGCTGGGTCGAGGCGTCGAGGTCGGAGGCGAACTGCGCGAAGGCGGCCATCTCGCGGTACTGCGCGAGCTCGAGCTTGATGCGGCCGGCGACCTGCTTCATCGCCTTGATCTGGGCGGCCGAGCCGACGCGGCTGACCGACAGGCCGACGTTAATCGCCGGACGGATGCCCTGATAGAACAGTTCGGTCTCGAGGAAGATCTGGCCGTCGGTGATCGAGATCACGTTGGTCGGGATGTAGGCCGACACGTCGCCGGCCTGCGTCTCGATGACCGGCAGCGCCGTCAGCGAGCCCGCGCCCATCTTGTCGTTGAGCTTCGCCGCGCGCTCGAGGAGCCGGCTGTGGAGATAGAACACGTCGCCGGGATACGCCTCGCGGCCCGGCGGGCGGCGCAGCAGCAGCGACATCTGGCGGTAGGCGACGGCCT
>CAZZLX010000802.1:0-1826 GCA_964655235.1 uncultured Rhizobium sp. | reverse complement strand
CGACCAGGGCGACAAGGTGTTCGGCGGGCCTCCGGGCTCGGCCGATCAGGACGGCGACCGGTTCCTCGAGTTCTGGAACCTGGTGTTCATGCAGTTCGAGCAGCTGGAGCCCGGCAAGCGGGTCGACCTGCCGCGCCCGTCGATCGACACCGGCATGGGGCTCGAGCGCATCGTGTCGCTGATGCAGGGCAAGCAGGACGTCTACGACACCGACATCCTGCGCTCTCTCGTGCTGGCCTCCTCTGAAGCGACGAGCGTCGCGCCCGATGGCGAGCATCGCGCCTCGCACAAGGTCATCGCCGACCACATCCGCGCGTCGAGCTTCCTGATCGCCGACGGCGTCATGCCGTCGAACGAGGGCCGCGGCTACGTACTCCGCCGCATCATGCGCCGCGGCATGCGGCATGCGCACATCCTCGGCGCCAAGGAGCCGCTGCTCTGGAAGCTGGTGCCCGTGCTGGTCGGCCAGATGGGCCAGGCCTATCCGGAGCTCGGCCGCGCCCAGGCGCTGATCCAGGAAACCCTCAAGCTCGAGGAGACGCGCTTCCGCCAGACGCTCGACCGTGGGCTCCGTCTTCTCGGCGACGAGACGAAGAAGCTCGGCCAGAGCGGCACGCTGCCGGGCGAGGTCGCTTTCAAGCTCTACGACACCTACGGTTTTCCGGTCGATCTCACCGCCGACATCCTGCGCGGCCAGAGCCTGAACCTCGACATGGCCGGCTTCGAGACGGCGATGGAGCGCCAGCGCGAGACCGCGCGCGCGGCCTGGTCCGGCTCGGGCGAGGCGGCGACCGGCCGCGTCTGGTTCGAGGTGCGCGAGAAGGCGGGCGCGACCGACTTCCTGGGATACGCGACCGACAAGGCCGAAGGCCGCATCGACGCGCTCGTCGTCGGCGACAGGCAGGTCAGCGAAGTCGCGTCAGGCGAGGTCGCGGTCGTCATGAACCAGACGCCGTTCTACGCCGAGTCCGGCGGCCAGATGGGCGACACCGGCACCATCGTCACCGCGTCGGGCGGGCGTATCGAGGTCACCGATACGGCAAAGCGCGTCGGTGACCTGCATGTCCACATCGGCAAGGTAGTGAAGGGCCCGATCAAGGTCGGCGACACCGCGGCGGCGGAGATCGACGTCGAACGCCGGCGCCGGCTGCGCGCCAACCACTCGGCGACGCATCTCCTCCACGAGGCGCTACGCCGCAGGCTCGGCGATCACGTGACGCAGAAGGGCTCGCTGGTGGCGCCGGAGCGGCTGCGCTTCGACTTCAGCCATCCGCGCGCGATCGAGGCGGCCGATCTCGCCGCGATCGAGACCGAGGTCAACGACCGCATCCGCCTCAACCAGGCGGTCGGCACCACGCTGATGACGCCGGACGACGCGGTCGCTGCCGGCGCCATGGCTCTGTTCGGCGAGAAGTATGGCGACGAGGTCCGCGTGGTCTCGATGGGCGGCGGCGAGGGCGAGAAGTTCTCGGTCGAGCTCTGCGGCGGCACCCACGTCGAGCGCACCGGCGACATCGGCCTGCTCAAGATCGTCTCCGAAGGCGCGGTCGCCTCCGGCATCCGCCGCATCGAGGCCGCGACCGGCGCAGGCGCGCTCGCCTATGTCGCCGAGGAGGAGAAGCTGCTGCAGTCGGCGGCAGCGGCGCTGCGCGCGGCGCCGGCGGACCTTCCGGCGCGCGTGGCGCAGCTCGTCGAGGACAAGCGGAAGCTCGAGCGCGAGCTGGCCGAGGCGCGGAAGGCGCTGGCGCTCGGCGGCGGGGGAGGCAAGGCCGAGGCGCCGACGCGCTCGATCGCCGGCGTCACGCTGGCGGCCCGCACGCTCGACG
>CAZZLX010000801.1:0-1826 GCA_964655235.1 uncultured Rhizobium sp. | reverse complement strand
AGGATGTCCTGGATGAACTCCTGCACCTCGCGGCCGCGCTCGCCGACCAGTCCGATCACGTTGACGTCGGCCGAGGTGAAGCGGGCGATCATCGACATGGTCACGGACTTGCCGACGCCTGATCCGGCGAAGATGCCCATGCGCTGGCCTTCGACCGTGGTGAGGAAGGTGTTCAGCGCCCGCACGCCGAGATCGATCTTGGCGCCCAGGCGCCGGCGGGCATGGGCCGGCGGCGGGTTGGCGCGGAGAGGATAGGGAACGCGGCCGTTGCCGATGGGACCCAGCCCGTCGACCGGCTCGCCCATTGCGTTGACCACCCGCCCGAGCCAGGACTTGTCCGGGAAAGCGACCGGCTCGGATTCGGCGACCTCGGCCCGGCTGCCGACACCCACCCCTTCCAGGCCGACGAAGGGCATGACCAGGGCCCGGTCCTTCCGGAACCCGACCACCTCGCAGGGGACCCGGCGGCCGCCCCTGGCGAGGAGGTGGCAGCGGTCGCCGATGGAGAGCTGCCGCTCGACCCCGCCGACCTCGACCAGCATGCCGAGGATCGAGGCGACCCGCCCGAACAGCCGGTATTCGGACAGCTTCTCGAGCTGATCGACGGCCTGTCTCAAGGGGTTGACGTGCATGGGACCGGATCCACCAGGGTTCGGCGACCGGCATCTTATCACGGATGCGGGAGGGGGTTTTCCCTCGCGGGGCCGTTAACCAAGTTTTAGGAAGTTCTTAATAGCATGAGTTAACGGTTAATCGGGGGTGAGCCCATGCGTGTCCTTCTCGTCGAAGACGACTCCGCCACCGCGCGGTCCATCGAGCTCATGCTGAGGGGCGGCGGCTTCGTCGTCGACACCAGCGAGTTCGGCGAGGACGGCATCGAGGTCGGCAAGCTCTACGACTACGACATCATCCTGCTCGACCTCATGCTGCCGGATATCGACGGCTACGAGGTCCTGCGCCGGCTCCGCGCCCAGAAGGTGACGACGCCGATCCTGATCCTTTCCGGCCTCTCGGAGATGGACAACAAGATCAAGGGCCTCGGATTCGGCGCCGACGACTACCTGACCAAGCCCTTCGACCGCCGCGAGCTGATCGCGCGCATCTAGGCGATCGTCCGCCGCTCGAAGGGCCACGCGGCCTCGGTGCTGAAGACCGGACGCCTCACGGTCAACCTCGGCGCCCACACGGTCGAGATCGACGGCAAGCCGGTTCATCTCACGAGCAAGGAATACGGCATCCTCGAGCTGCTCTCGCTCCGCAAGGGGACGACGCTGACCAAGGAGATGTTCTTGAACCATCTCTACGGCGGCATGGACGAGCCGGAGCCGAAGATCATCGACGTCTTCATCTGCAAGCTGCGGAAGAAGATCTCGAAGGTCGCCAACGGCGACAACTTCATCGAGACCGTCTGGGGCCGGGGCTACGTGCTGCGCGACCCGTCCGAGGCGAAGCAGGCCAAGGCGAGCTGATCCTTCGCTTCCAGGCTTCAACGAACAGAAGCCCTCCCGGCACCGCCGCGGAGGGCTTTTCGTTTGCGGGACGCCTCAAGCGCCGACCGTCTCCCAGCCGCCGCTGCGCGCCGAGGCGGCGATCGCATCGAGCGCCAGCACGATGTCGATCGACTCGGCTTCGCTGGCGCCGTTCCAGTGCGCCGGGCCCTGACGCACCATGCGGGCGAAGCTTTCCGCCTCTGCACGGAAGCCGTTCAAGCCCTCGACCTCGACCGTATCGAGCGGCACGGTCCCGGCGGTGCCCCGGCGGACCTGCAGCGACAGCTTCCCGCTGGGACCGTGGTTGAGGTAGCTCGTCTCGATCACGCCTTTCTC
>CAZZLX010000800.1:0-1832 GCA_964655235.1 uncultured Rhizobium sp. | reverse complement strand
TGTAGTCCGGATCGCTATGGTCGAGCGTCGCCAGCAGCGATGGCCAGGCCATGGTGCCGTGCTTCAGCGTCGCGTTCCGGAAGAATTCGCTGAACCATTCGCAGGTCTTGTCGCTCATGCGGCGGACCTTCGCGCCGCCGGACTGGGCGGCGATCTGGGCGGCACAGGCGCGCTCCAGCGTGTGCATGACGTAGAAGGCCTCGCCGACCGTGCGGCCGGTGGTGAGGAGGCCATGATTGCGCATGATCAAAGCGCGATGCCGGCCGAGGTCGTTCGCCAGGATGTCGCGCCCCTCGACGCCGGCATCCATGTGCTCGATGTCGTGGTAGCCGAGGTTGTCATAGAAGAAGGCCGAGTGCTGGCTCGCCATCAGCAGCCCCTCCTCCTGCATCGACACGCCCATGCCGGCGATCGTGTGGGAGTGGAAGACGCAGATCGCCTCCTCATTCTTCATGTGGATCGCCGAATGGATCACGAAGCCTGCCGGATTTACCGGATAGGGGCTCTCCTGGATCTTGCGGCCGTCCTGGTCGATCTTGACCAGGCTGGAGGCGGTGACCTGCTGGAACAGCACGCCATGCGGGTTGATCAGGAAGTGGTGCTGGCCCGGAGGCGCCTGCACACGCGCCGAGATATGCGTGCCGGTCAGATCCACCCAGCCGTAGCGCGCCGCCAGCCGATAGCAGGCGGCGAGATCGACCCGCATCTGCCATTCCTCGGCCGAGACCTGGGACTTCATCGACGGCAGATGGGCGAGAAGGGTATCGGGCATGGCGGACTCCTGAGGGTCGGTCGCTGGCGGATGATAAGGCGCTTTTTTCCGGTGGGAAACACGCGCAATCCTCGACATCGCGAAACAAATCGCCGACCCTCCCGCGGCCGATGAGGGTATCGACTGAAGCACCCGTTACGCCCCCCGCCTCCGCGCGCGTCCCCGCGCTCGTCTGGATCCTCGGCTGGGTCTCGCTGCTGACAGACATCTCCACCGAGATGATCCTCGCCGTCCTGCCGGTCTATCTGGGCACCGTCATGGGCGTATCGATGGCGACGATCGGCCTGATCGAAGGCCTCGCCGAGGGGATCGCCGCGGCGTTTCGGGTCGTGGCCGGCGCGATCGGCGACAGGCTCGGGCGCTACAAGGGGATCGTCGTCTTCGGCTACGGCCTCTCGGCGGTCAGCAAGATTGCCTTCCCGTTCGCCGGCACGCCGGTCCCGATCTTCGCCGCGCGCATCATCGACCGGGTCGGCAAGGGGCTGCGCACCGCGCCCCGCGACGCGATGATCGCCCGCGCCACCGATCCCGCCATCCGCGGCCGCGCCTTCGGGCTCCGCCAGACGCTGGACACGCTGGGCGCGGTGATCGGCGCGCTGCTGGCGATCGCGATCCTCTGGACCAGCCCCGGAAACTTCCAGCTTCTGTTCTGGGTCGCCTTCGTGCCCGGCGTGCTCGCGGTGATCGTGCTGGCGCGCGCGGCCGAGGAGCCGCTCGGCGGATCCGCGCCGCTCGAGCGCCTGCCGCTGAACCGCGCCGACCTCGCGCGCCTCGGTTTCGCCTTCTGGTGGATCGCGATCGGCGCGGCGATGCTGACCTTCGGGCGCGGTGCCAAGGCATTCCTCGTGCTCCGTACCGAGAGCGTCGGCGTGCCTCTCTGGCTCGTGCCGATCGCTTTCGTGGCGATGAACGCGGTCTATGCGCTCTCGGCATATCCGGTCGGCTGGATATCCGATCGCGTCGACCGCCGCACGCTGCTGGCGCTCGGGATCGCCGTGCTGATCCTCTGTGACGCGCTCCTCGCCGTCGCCACCGGCCCCTGGGTCGGCCTCGCCGGCGT
>CAZZLX010000799.1:0-1841 GCA_964655235.1 uncultured Rhizobium sp. | reverse complement strand
ACCGGCATGGTGCCGTCCCAGTTCGGACGCTTCGGCGCGAAGCCGGCCGACACCCAGCCGATGTTGCCGGAGACGTCGGCATAGAGCTGGTTGACGGTCGGGCAGCCCCAGCCGTCGAGCGCCTTCACGAAGCGGTCCCAGCTCTCGGCCTTGAGGTAGTCGAGGCTCGCGAGATAGGGCGCGGTGCCGGCATCGAGCCAGGCCGAGCGCACGGCCCAGACGCGCTTCTTCGCCATGTCGATGTGAAGGACCGAGCCGTGGCGCGTGAACAGCAGCTCTGCGCTCTCGGCCTTCTGCCCGCGCACCGGAATGTCCTCGCGGATCACCTGGAACGACTCCCAGCCGTCCTTGTAGCGATACTTGGTCGGATCGTCGGGGTGCAGGTCGTAGAAGTGCACATCCTCCTGGTCGATCGGGAAGATCGTGAGGCCGAAGGCGATCTTGTCGTTGTGGCCGAGCGAGACGCCGGGCACGCAGGGCTCGCCCGCGCCGATCACATCGAGGCCGGGGGCGGAGAGGTGCTGGATGTAGCGGAGGTTCGGCATCTCGTGCACGCGATGCGGATCGCTGGCGAGGATCGCACGGCCCGTGGTGCTGCGATTGGGGGCGATGACCCAGTTGTTCGAGCCTTCGAGCGCGCTGGCGTCCCAGTAATCGCCGACCTTGTCCTTGCCGAAGACCGCCGGCTCGGTGCCGAGCTTGTAGGTCGCCATCACTTCCGGCGGCACCGCTTCGAGCGGCGTTCCTTCCGGCAGCTTGATCTCGTGCGGCGGCTCCATTTCCTTCCGCCAGCGGTCGGCGGCGAAGCCGAAGCGCTTGCCGATCTCCAGCCGTGCCACCTCGTGCTCGATGTTGCGGATACGGGCATGGCTGCGGATGCGCACCACGTCGGAAGCCTGCCAGAGGCCGGGTCTGTGGCCCATCAGCCTGAATTCGACCGGCAGGCGCTTGGGATCGGCCTCGGCCCATTTGACGTAGGCGTTGATGCCGGCGGCGAAGGCGGTGGTCCAGGCTTCTGACGACTCGCCGTAGCATTTCCACTCGGCCTTCATGTCGCCGCGATAGAGGAACAGGCGTGCGGCGCGGTCCTTGGCGACGTAAGCCGGGCCAAAGGCCTCGGACAGCAGTCCTAAGCCACGGCGGCGCCAGAGATCGATCTGCCAGAGTCGGTCGCGGGCGGCGTTGAAGCCCTGCGCCAGGAAAACGTCGTGCTCGCTATTGGCATAGATGTGCGGGATGCCCCAGCGGTCGACGATGATCTCGGCCGGCTCTTTCAGGCCGGCGACCGGATAAGTCTGATCCACGAAGGGCTCCTTCAGAAACTGCGGGGGAGATAGCGGCAGAGCGTGGCGCCGAGGAAGGCGATCATGCCGGCGGCGACGAACACCGCCGGGATGTCGAAGAAGCTGAGCAGCACGGCGTAGACCGCTGACGAAAGCAGGTCGCCCATCTCGATGTAGGTGCGATAGATACCGGCCATCTGCGGACGCTCGTAGGAGTGCACGGCGCGAAGGAACGGAATGCCGCCGATGCCGTCGAGGCCGCCGGCCGGAAGCCCGCCGATCACGATGAGGGCCGCGGCGAGGTAGGGGTTGTCGACCATCGCAGCGGCGATGGTGGTTATCCCCAAGGTGACGAAGCAGGTGGTGAGGCTCAGTCGGATGCCGAAGCGCATCGCCACCCGGCCCCATACGGGGGTGAAAAACAGGAGCCCGACCGCAAGCGACGAGGCGATCGCGCCGGTGATCTGCGGCTCGCCGGCGCGCACGAGGTACAGCGGCATGTAGACCATGGTCATGCCCCACCACACGGTGCGGCAGAAGGCGATGCTCCAAGCGAGG
>CAZZLX010000798.1:0-1848 GCA_964655235.1 uncultured Rhizobium sp. | reverse complement strand
CGTGCCGCGCGCGATCTTGGTGAAGACCTCGCCGTCGGACGGGTTGACCACCGGCAGGGTCGCGCCGGAAGCGGGGGCCTGCCATTTGCCGCCAATGAGTACGCCGCCATCCATCATGTGGGCCTCGCCGGAAGGGGGAGGCGCAATCTAACGGACCCTCGCCTTAGTGGCAAAACGCTCTCGTAAGCGAAGGCGCTTACTGCCGCGTTTTGTCGGCGAGGGACCTCCAAGACTTCTCCGAGCGCTGATGGGCGGCATGCCCGTGTAGCGCGTCTGCGGAGCAGCGCGCGGGCGGGCAGCGGAAGCCCGGAGCCACTAAGCGAGGAGTCCGACTCTTGGATGTCTATGCAGGTTTCTGAAACGCCTGCTGGCCCCAGAACCACTGATCCTTCCACGCCTCGCGATAGCCCAGCTTCGCCAGGCGATCGAAGACCGGCTGGAAGTCGTGCACGATGTGCTGCGGGCGGTCGTCGTCCTCGGGGTCGGCTGCGAAGCGGCCGAAAATGTATCCGCCGGGCTTGAGCGCCGCGTCGAGATCGGAGATCGCCTGGGCAGGGTCCTCCAGGTGCTCGAACACGTCCATCGCCGTCACGAGGTCGAAGCTCGCCTTGGGCAGGCCGACCGTCTTGAGGTCGAGGAAGCTCGCCGGGATCGCGCGACGCTCGAGCCGCCACTTACAGAAGTTGAGCAGTGTCGAGCTCACGTCGGCGAGCGCGATCGTCTCGCATTGCTCGGCGAACAGGACGCCGGAGACGCCGACGCCGGAGCCGAAGTCGAGCAGATGCCTGCAGTTGTTGGCGCGCGCGAGCTCGAGCGCGACCGAGTACGCGAGCGGCGAGGTGTCTTCGGTCAGCGCGTGCCACCACATCAGCTCCTCGATCCGGTCGTCGGCGGTGTCGTAGTAGGCGACCACCTGCTCGGAGGCGACCTTCTCGCCGACGACGTCGTTCCACTTGTCCTTGAGGCGGGCGAGCGAGCGTTCGCAGCGGGCGCGGACCTTTGTCAGGTCTGGCTCCTTCCGCCACGCGCCGATCTCGCGGAGGATCGCGGTCGCGAGGTCGCCGTCAGGCGATCCCGCGATCGCCTCGGTCCAATCGCGCCTGTAGCCGGCCAGAACCTCCGCCTCCTTCGCATGGAAGGCCTCGCGCGTTAGCTTCCCCGCCTCGACATCGCGCCAGGCCGCCAGCACCTTGCTCGGGCCCAGGCTCGCCGTCTCCGTCATTCCGAACGCTCCCTCGATTTCCGGCGCGGACCATAGCAGGTGATAGAGTGCGCCGCCCATGACCGACTCAAGCTTGCTGACGATCGAGGCGCTGGTGCGGCGGTTTCGCGACCGCTCCTTGTCGCCGGTCGAGGCCGTGGCCGCCGCCTATGCGCGGATCGACCGGCTGGAGACGGCGCTCAACGCCTTCGTCCATCTGGCCCGTGACGAGGCGATGTCGGCAGCGAAGGCCGCCGAGCGGCGCTGGGCCGAGGGGCGGCCGAAGGGGAGCCTCGACGGCGTGCCCATCACGCTCAAGGACCAGTGCCTCGTGACCGGCTGGCCGAGCCGGCGCGGCTCGCTGACCTCGTCGCCGTCCGAGGTCGCCTCCGAGGACGCACCGCTGGTCGGCCGGCTCCGCGACGCCGGCGCGATCTTCCTTGGCAAGACGACGACGCCCGAGAACGGCTGGAAGGGTCTCTCCGACAGCCCGCTGACGGGACTCACCCGCAATCCCTGGCACCTGGAGCGCCAAGCCGGCGGCTCCTCCGGCGGTGCCGCATCGTCGGTCGCGGCCGGCATCGGCGCGGCGGCGGTCGGCAGCGACGGCGCCGGCTCGATCCGCATCCCGGCCAGCTTCTGCGGCG
>CAZZLX010000797.1:0-1848 GCA_964655235.1 uncultured Rhizobium sp. | reverse complement strand
TCGCCGGCACCTCGGCCGAGCAGACCAAGGAGTTCGGCGCGAAGGAGGATCTGGCGAAGGCCAAGTCGCTGCTGGCCGCCGCGGGCGTTCCGAACGGCTTCGAGTTCGAGCTGATCTATCCGAACGCCGCCTACTTCTCGACCTCGTACCAGCTGATGGCGCAGAAGATCCAGTCGGACCTGGCGCGCGTCGGCATCAAGATGACGCTGAAGCCGATGGACAACGTGAACTGGCGCGCCCAGTTCAACGGCGCCAAGAGCCAGGCGACCATCGCGCCGTGGAACTCGCCGTCGCCGAACCCGTATCTTTGGACCGGCGCCTCGGTGCAGCGCGTCGCGGTCCGCATGGGCTGGAAGCCTGGCCAGGACATCCTGGACCTCGTCTCGCAGGGCGCGGCCGAGAACGACGTCGCCAAGCAGAAGGCGATCTACGAGAAGTACCAGCGCATCCTGGTCGACAACGCCAACTACATCACGCTGATGCAGCCGATCTATCGCGTCGCCGTGCACAAGAACATCAAGGACGTGAAGCTGACGCCGAACGTCTGGAAGATGGAACTGGCGCAGATCAAGCCGGCCTCCTGATCCCGGCTGACCTGCACGACGCAAGGTGTTCCGTTATCTGGTGATGCGCGTCGCCGGCATGGCCGTAATGGCCCTGCTGGCGACGCTCGTCGTCTTCCTGATCGCCAACCAGGTGCCGGGCGACCCGGTGCTGGCGCAGCTCGGCGATCTCGCCGCTTCCGACCCCAACATGGTCGCCCGATATCGCGCCCGCTGGGGCCTCGACCTGCCGCTATGGCAGCAGTACTGGATTTTCCTCAAGGGCATCTTCAACGGCGATCTCGGCGTCTCGATCTCGACCCAGCGCCCGGTGCTCGATGACATCAGGCAATACGCGCCGGCGACGGTCGAGCTCGCTACCATCTCGTTCCTGCTCTCGCTGATCGTCGGGATCCCCCTGGGCGTGCTCGCCGCCATCCGCCGCGACACCTGGATCGACAACGTCGCGCGCTTCATCTCGCTCGCCGGCGTCTCCTCGCCGACCTTCTGGCTCGCCTTCATCATGCTGGCCCTGTTCTACGGCGGGCTCCAGATCGCCCCCGGTCCCGGCCGCATCGATCTCAGCGTGATGACGCCGCCCTCGGTGACCGGCCTCTACCTGATCGACGCGATCCTCGCCGGCGACTGGGAGGCCTGGCGCAACGCCGCCGGCCACCTGATTCTGCCTTCGATCGTGCTGGCTTCCGGCACGCTCGGCCTGATCACCCGCACGACCCGCGCCTCGATGCTCGAGGCGATGACCCAGGACTATGTCCGCGTCGCCCGCGCCAAGGGCCTTGCCGAGCGCAAGATCGTCGTCGGACACCTGCTGCCGAATGCGCTGATCCCGGTCGTCACGCTGGGCGGTCTCGCCTATGCCGTGCTGCTGACCGGCGCGGTGATGACCGAGACGATCTTCTCCTGGCCCGGCCTCGGCCGCTACACGTTCCGGAGCGCGGTTGCGCTCGACTTCCCCGGCATCATGGGGATTACGCTGGTCGTCGCGGTCGTCTACCTCGTGATCAACCTCCTGACCGATCTCTCCTACGCGCTGCTCGACCCCCGGGTCGCGCGCGAACGGGCGGAATAGATGGCGGCCCTCTCCGACGAAGCCGCTGCATGGGCGGCCGGACGCTGGGGCCGCTGGCGCCGGCGCTACGGGCTCGCCGCTTTCGGTGCGGCGATCGTGGTCGTTTGGATCCTGATCGCGATCTTCGCCCCGGTGATCGCGCCCTATCCGTTCGAGGCCGTCGACGTGACCAAGCGCCTCCTGCCGCCGTCGGCCCAGCACTGGCTCGGCACCGAC
>CAZZLX010000796.1:0-1851 GCA_964655235.1 uncultured Rhizobium sp. | reverse complement strand
ATCGGCCGCACGGCAGCGCGGCACATCGCGAACTGGCTGAGCAGGTTGGTGTCCATCATCTGCTCCCACAGTGCCGCATCCACGTCCTTGATCGCGACGCGGCGGAGGATCGCCGCGGCGTTGACCAGGATGTCGAGGCGGCCGTGGCGCTTGAGCACGGCGTCTACCACCTGTTCGCAGGCCGCCGGCACCGAGAGGTCGGCGGTGTCGGTCGAGCCGTCCCGGCCGAGATCGAGGCCGGCGAAGCCCTTGGGGTTGATGTCGACCGCAGTGACCACGGCGCCGACGCGCGCCAGCAGCTCGGCCGTGGCGCGTCCGATTCCGGATCCGGCGCCGGTGACGATCGCGATCTTGCCGGCGAGGCCGAAGCCTGCGCCCGGCTCGCCGGAGACGGTGACGCCCTGGGTGAGCTCGCTCATGCGCTCTCCGGCATCTGGAACGGCATGGGGTCGATGAAGCGCTTCAGCACGTTCCGGGTGATCCGTTCGATGTTGTTGTCGAAGTTGTTCCACGACAGCGAGCCTGACCAGGCGATCGAGCCGACCGAGAAGACGGCGCCGCCGCCGGGCGTTTCGAAGAACACGATGTCGGCGCGCACGGGATCGAGCGCGTCTTCGCTCGCCTTCGGCACCAGGTCGGTGAAGCTCGGCACCGAGATGTCGTAGACGTTGGTGTGATTGTAGGAGGACGCCAACAGCAGCGCGTGGCGCGGCGACCCGAGACTGGTGTCGTGGCGGTCGATCTCGTAGCCGGCGGCACCGCCCATCAGCACGCCGAAGTCGCCGACGATCTCGTCCTTGACGCCATCGAAGATGAAGGCGGCGCGCGGATCGTGGCTCGCCTTCGAGCGCTTGTAGCCCGAGCAGGCGTCGAAGCCCTGCGTCACCATGCCGACGCCGCAGATCAGGTTCGGGGGGCGGCCGACGCGGAGCCAGGTGCCGGCGACCTCGCCGGTGAAGCTCATGTTGCTTTCGCCCTCGACGTTGGATGCTAGGAAGCCCTGGCCGGCGCGGCGCAACTCGACGACGCCCGGCAGCGTCGGATGATAGGCCGTGCGCCAGTAGAAGCCGTTGCCGCCGAGATACATGAAGCGGCCGCCGTCGCGGAGGAACGTCTCGACCGCGTCCATCATCTCGGTCGTGTAGTACTCGGGATGCGAGCCGGTGAAGATGCAGGCGTAGTCGGAGATCGCCGAGACGCCCTCGTAGTGCAGGTCGTCGTCGGTCACGACCTCGTAGTCTATCTTCGCGTGCTCGAGCCAGGCGATGAAGAACATGTCCTGGCAGAATTTGTACACGCGACCCGTCGGCCGGTAGTTGGTCACCGGCCGCATCATCGACGAATAGAGCGTCAGGCTGCCGTCGGAATGCGGATCGTAGGTGGAGGATCCCAGGTCCGGGTACTCCTCCATCAGGAAGTCCGTGCGGTCCAGCACCGTGACGCGACCGTGATAGAGCTCGCTCCAGCGCCCTTCGACGCGTGAGCGGAAGTTCGAGTAGGCGGCGTAGGTGCATGTCGGCACCAGGAAGGCGCAGCGCGCCTTCGCCTGGCCCTTCTTCGGGCGCACGAAGAACGGCACGAAGAACTCGGCATCGCCGGCTTCGAGCCGCAGCGCGTAGGTGCCGCTCTTCCAATTGTCGGGGATCGTCAGCTCGTAGGCGGTCGGCCACAGGCAGTCGTAGATATCGTCGTCGTGGAAGTGGATCGCGCCGTACTGCTCGGGGATCGACTTCCAGTCGTGGCGCTCGGCCTTCCAGTTCGAGCCGAACACCGCGCGGGTCGGCAGGTTGACGGTCGTGCCCCAGAGCGCGTTCGGCGACACGTCGCGCACGACCTCGGACGAGATGTCGC
>CAZZLX010000795.1:0-1852 GCA_964655235.1 uncultured Rhizobium sp. | reverse complement strand
GTCGAGATGCCGGCGCTGTGGACCTCGGCCGAAGCGGCCCAGGCGACGGGCGGCCGCATCGAAGGAACGCCATGGATCGCGACCGGCGTCGCGCTCGACAGCCGCAACGTCGCCTCCGGCGACCTGTTCGTGGCGCTCAAGGGCGAGACGACCGACGGTCACGCCCATCTCGCCGACGCCTTTAAGCGAGGCGCGGTCGCGGCGATGGTGCACGAGATCCCCGCGGTACGCCCGACGCGGCCGCTGCTGGTCGTCGCCGACACGATGGCGGGCCTGATGGCGCTGGCGGCGCGCGCCCGCGACCGCGCCCGGTCCAAGGTGATCGCGGTCACCGGTTCGGTCGGGAAGACCGGCACCAAGGAGACGCTCAAGCTGGCGCTCGCCGCGCATGGCGGCACCTATGCCAGCGCCGGCAACCTCAACAGCTCCACCGGCGCGCCGCTGGCGCTCGCGCGGATGCCGGCCGATGCCGTCTACGCGGTGCTCGAGATGGGCATGAACCGCGCCGGCGAGATCGGCCCCAACTCGCGCGTCGCGCGCCCGCACGGCGCGGTCGTCACCACGGTCGAGCCGGTGCACCTGCAGTTCTTCCCGTCGGTCGAGGCGATCGCCGACGCCAAGGCCGAGGTCTTCGAAGGCTTCGCCCCCGGCGCCTTCGCCGTGCTCAATCGCGACAACCCGCATTTCGAGCGGCTGGATGCCAAGGCGCGCACGCACGGCGCCGACCGCATCATCGGCTTCGGAGCGCATACGCTCGCCGAGGCCCGCCTGATCGATGCGGGCTTGAGCGAGTCCGAATCCACCGTGGTCGCCGAGATCCTCGGCAAGCGCGTCGTCTATCGCCTCCCCGTCCCCGGCCGCCACTGGGCGATGAATACGCTCGCCGTGCTCGGCGCGGTCGCTGCGCTGGGGCTGCCGCTGGAGCCGTCGCTGGCCGCGCTCACGCGTCTTTCCGTGCTGAAGGGTCGCGGCCTCCGCCAGACCGTGGCGCTCGCATCCGGCGGCGCCTTCGAGCTGATCGACGACAGCTACAATGCGAGCCCGGTCTCGGTCGCCGGCGCGCTCGACATCCTCGGCCGCGTCCAGCCAAAGGCCGGCGGCCGGCGGATCGCCATCCTCGGCGACATGCGCGAGCTCGGCGATGCCGGGCCCGGTCTCCATGCCGGGCTGGCGCCGTCGGTAACATCGAACCACGTCGAACAGGTGTTCATGGTCGGCCCCCTGATGGGTCATCTCGCCGATGCCCTGCCCAAGGGTGTCGTCGCCGCACACACACAGGCGAGCGCCGAGATGGCGCCGATCGCTGCCGCCGCCGTTCGCGCCGGCGACGTCGTCACCGTCAAGGGATCGCTCGGCACCAACATGGCCCCGATCGTGGCTGCACTCTCCGCCCGTGGCGGCATGGACGGAGGGAGATAAGGACCCGTGCTCTATCTTCTTCTTCTGCCCCTCGTCGATCAGTTTACGCCGCTGAACCTGATCCGCTACCTGACCTTCCGCGCGGGCGCGGCGCTGGTCACCGCCCTCTTCATCGCCTTCATTCTCGGCCCCCCGGTGATCCGCTGGCTCAAGTCGAAGCAGGGCAGGGGCCAGCCGATCCGCAGCGACGGTCCGGAAAGCCATCTGCTGACCAAGAAGGGCACGCCGACGATGGGCGGCGTCCTTATCCTGATCGCAATGTTCTTCTCGACGCTGCTCTGGGCCGACCTGACCAACGCCTACGTCTGGGCGGTCATGCTGGTGACCGGCGGCTTCGGCCTCGTCGGCTTCGCCGACGACTACGTGAAGCTGACGCGCCGCTCCTCGGGCGGCCTGCCTGGCCGGGTCAAGCTGGCTGCGACGGTGCTGGTCG